>NZ_JAOQIO010000038.1:0-166319 GCF_025567575.1 Paenibacillus baimaensis
AACCTTTCATCTACTTCCATTTTAATAGATTTAGGAGTTTACACAAACTATTTTACAGACTCTTTCATTGCGTAATTAATCAATATTTTAAGAATGAATCCGTTTCTTTTCGAGTATACCCTTATAACACCAAAACCTCATATTTTGAAGTGTTTTTCTCTTGGAAGGGGAACTGGTTTATCAATTTGAATCTTCCAAAGACGTGTTCAACATTAATTCAATATGCTATTGAAAACGGATGGGATTATAATCTTGAAAAAAGTAAAATGACAATTGAACAAGGAGATTTTCTTATTAAAATGATAGAAATTGAAGATTGATTTCAATAAAATACTAGATTTATTGAATTAATGGGGGAATCGAAATGTCAGAAAAACGCAAATGCTCTTGTGGAAGAGTGTGGAGCATCTCAAAACATCACAGCCCAATGAGAGATAAAGATAGCGAGCATTGTCATTGCGGAGAAGAATTAGTTTCTTGGAATGGTGGTGTATTTTACAGAGTAAGTCTTATAGAGGACATTAAGAATGACGATAAAAACTGACTTTTATAAGATAAAGGAGAAATTGTTTATGAAATCAACTTATGATATTGGCGATTTTCACTTCGAGTGTGGAGATGTCAATGCAAATACTTGGGTAGGAATTCGTGTATTTAAATACAGCATTGAAGAAGAATTTTTTGGTTTTGATGGTAAGGGAGAAGCGGCCTTTAGAGCGCGATGCTATGAAGTACACAAGGAGTTAACAAGAAAAAGATGATGAAAGCTCACTTTTATCACAAAAAGAATGGGAGATAAAAAATATGGAAAAATGGGAGTATTTAACTTATAAAGTCAAAAAAGTTGGATGGTCTGGACTTACAATTCAACAAGATCAATACCATTTTGAAGTAAATCAATTAGGTGAACAAGGATGGGAACTAGTTTCATGTTTCCCAACTGCAATAAGCGGAACTACCCTTGAAGTTGTAAGTGTATTCAAGAGAAGGAAGTCAACTTAATAAAAGGTCAATTTCATTAGTTTACTGTAGTTATTAGCAATTCAGCCGTATAAAGGGTTCCTCATCGTTAATATCTACTCACTTCACAAATATAGGGTCTTATCATGGCTTTATCCTCAAATCCATAATCGTTTCTCAGTCCATTAAAATGATCCAAAGTTATTTGAACTCTATTAATTTTCGATAGATCAAATAGTTTCCATCCCCCTTTCTCATATATTTTATTGGTATTTTTCAATTGAAATGCACGAAGAAGTTTATTCTGTTGCGTTGATAATCCAAGACGAAAAGGTTCGACTGTCCTTACTCCGAAATCGTATTCGAATGTAATGATCTGCTTATTCCTTATTGCCTCACATATAAGTCTATCCATATTGAATCCCCCCCGTTTAATGAAGATCATCTTAAACTTAATATAAAGTATACACTAGTTATTATCTGCAATTATAATTTTTTCTGCGAACATACGCTCGATAAGTGAGAGTGTGTCGGCTGCATGATGTATAATGATGGAGATAAAATGTCGAATAAAGGAATTTTCAGTTAGATTGTGGAATAAGTCTAAAGGACTAGTATTTGCACGGAGAGAAGAAGTATTTTGTTATTATGAAGATGATTGAAACAGAGGGGACAACAACAAATTTAACATCCTTAATCTAAATTTTATGTAACGGCATCTTATCTCAGTATGTCAGAAAGGAAAAATGTTATTTAAATTCATGTATGTATGTAAATTACCAATTGAAATGAGAGAGAATTTATGTCAATTCAAATAATGGCTTTACCAGCACATGATGGAGATTGTTTTATTATTAAGTTTGGTAATAACGGCAACAGAAAAAATATCTTGATTGATGGCGGAAGGGGGCCTATAGGTATAAAAAACTAAAAACAGAGATCAAGAAAATTACAAAAGGAGTCCATTGATTTATTAGTTTTAACTCATATTGATCGTGACCATATACAAGGGATTTTATCTATGATGTTGCAGTAATTGTGCAAAATCTAAAGAAGGAAGATTGGGATATGGAGCAGTCTGTTGCGTTTATATGTAGTAAATATAGTAAGAAGAGTATTCTGAGGATAGTTCAGTCAATTCAGAAAGAACTTAGTAGTTAAAAGAGCAATTTGATTGAATGGAGAATAGAGTTTAATGAGTTCTGATGATTTTAATTATGATGTAGAACGATTCGCATGGGTCGGCATAGGAAAATATTATACAGAGCCTTCTTTTGAACATAAAAAGGGAAGCGTTTTTAGTTTAGAGATAAGTGTTTCTAAACCATTCGAGCTAGTTGATAAAGAACTAATACCATCCTTACTACGACATTGGACATATGGCGAGGATAGAGGTATTAAGCCGTTCAAGCTAATCGAATATCAGATGACGGAATCAATCATTAACGCAAAGTTTGAAACTATTAGAAAAAGTAAGAAACATGATGAAATCAAATTGTTCTTGATTGATATTGTTTCAGTATTAAAGGCAACAGAGTACGACATTGATGCGTTACAAGTTGTCCATGCAACTACATAAAACATGGATTTCATATAATGAAAGATATTCAAAAAAGGCTGGAATCTAACATGACAAAAAGATCAAAATACACACTATATGGTAGTTCTTTACTATATGCAGTAATCATTTATTTACATATCGGCTATCAATGGCAGTTTCTCGCTCTGTGCATAATTTCATTAATATTATCATTTGTGGTTGATGAGCCAAGTAAAAGTTACATTAGAAAATTAATTAAAGTATTTCTTTTTGTTCTGTTTGTTGGTTCATTGATGTTTATAGCGATTGCCTTGTTGAGGGTTTTAGCAAAGTATTTGTTTTACAAATGAGATTCAACAAAAGAGAAGTTTCATGTATCTGTCTTAGTGAAAAATGTCGATGCTATAAATAAAATTCGTCTTTCATGTGAAGCAGTATTAAGAATAACTACCATCTGAAAGGGATTGAGTAAAACGCCAGACAATGAGGAAATCGACGATAACGATAGGGTAAAGAAATATGGAGTTAAAAGGTTAATAATCGCAGGATTATTGTCGCTTTTCTTTCCTGGTCTCGGACAAATTTACAATGGTCAAGTAAAAAAAGCTATAAAATTTATGCTAGTTCTAACAGGGGCATATTCATTTGTTGTCTATGTCTCGAATTGGATAACATCATTCTTTTTTGAATTATTACTAGTATTCGTTATAGGATTTGTGGTTTTGTTCACTATTGTTATTTGGATATATAATATATTTGATTCAATTTTAAACGCAAAAAGAATAAATAGAGAAAAAATAGTTATAGAGTATAGGTTTTGGTATGGAAAAAAGTCAATTAAGTATATTTTGATATCATTAGGTGTACTGCTGCTAGTTGTTTTAGTTATTAAAACTAATTCTCATTCCCCGCTATTAAAGAAGGATTCCCCTTTTTTGAATTGGGAATATTCAAACTCAGGAACCAAGGAGTCATTGCGATCAATAAAGTATACAGGCAAACAATTTATAGTTGTAGGCGATGAAGGCGTCATTTTATTATCTTCTAATGGTATAAACTGGGATAGGGTAAATTCAAATACAATAGAAACACTTTACGATGTTGCTTACGGTAATGAACGATACGTTGCTGTAGGGAGAAATATTCTCACTTCTGTTGATGCTAAAACATGGACAAATGTATACGATTTTCAAAAAGGAAAAGGTGACTTCACTAATGTTACGTTTGGCGATGGAAAGTTTGTTGCAACGCGATATAACGGCTCAATAGCAATTTCTACTGATGGGGGAAATTGGAGGGAGATTTCGAAGAGCCCAAATTCAATTACTGGTTTAGAATTTGCCGATAACAAATTTATTGCGATAGGAGATTGTGCAAAAGGAGTTACATCGAATAATGGAATAAATTGGACTTCATTTATTGCTGATAATGAGACAGCTAATAAAAGTTATTGTGACTTTTTTACTTCGATTAATTATAGTAACGGACGATATATTGCTGCAGTTAAAGGGTATGACGATATACAGTTTGGAAAAGTTTTCGTTTCAGGAGATGGACTGCAATGGAAGAAAGTGATTGAATTCGGCGATAATCCTAACGGGATTGCTATTAATGACAAAGGTGAAGCGGTAGCGGTGGGTTCAAGAATGTTACTTGAATCTAAGGATACAATTAATTGGAAATCATATAAATTAGATAAATATAGTAATAGTACAGATATGGACAGTTTAGAATCAGTCGCATATGGAAACGGGAAATTTATAGCAGTTGGAATTAGAGGTGTAATTCTCATGAAGTAATTTTTATATCCCTGTTACCGTCTCGACACATGTGGAGTGCTGTTAACTGTTAGTTTGGAATGGGAATACCGAATGAGAAGTTAATGTGGGATTGCCCTCTCTTCATTGAGAGGGTATTTTTTTCCCTTCAGAAGGAAGCGGGAGCTTGCTTGCCATAGGACACTCTGGGGTGGTCTACAGTTAAATAAATGTCTCTGTTATCAATATCGGGCAGTGCACATCTACTCAGCAACCAGATGTGAAAACTTTAACGATACGAAAAGGAAAATACCAACATATGGTACAACAGGTATAGGTCATTGTTCCGATGAAAGTTGTATGGGGGTTAGATAGATGAAACAAGAAGTAGGGTTATGGTGCAATGTTCTAATCCATGATACCATGATTGAAATCAAGACATGGGATGGGGCTATTATTTTGGAAACGGAAATAGATTTGTTTAATTTCATGGGGTTGATGCATTTGAAGTCGGCGCTGTCGGTGTATATGATACGCACTATACCAAATACAATGGCATAGTTCCATAGAACTAAATAATTAATTTTATGGACCGACAACATATTCAGAAATATAACAATATAACACTAAATTTATCGTCTATTAATAGTATAATGAGTGCGAAGGAGTGAAGGTTACGATGAAACAAATATTGCTCATTGAAGATGATACTGTGATTTCCATGGTACTTAAGGCCTATCTGGATAGAGAAGGCTACAGTGTGAGACAGGCGTACAGTTGCAGGGAAGCGATAAGTGCTTTCCAATCCAAGACGCCAGAGCTTGTATTGCTGGATCTGGGTCTGCCTGATGGGGATGGGTTGACCTTGCTTGCCTATATACGTGAGAGAAGTGCCTGTCCGGTTATTATACTTACGGCCTTATCTGATCTCACCCACAAACTGGAAGGGCTCAATCAAGGGGCAGACGATTACATTTCCAAGCCTTTTATCGGTGAAGAAGTAATTGCCAGGGTGAATGCCGTCTTGAGGCGTTCTTCACATAGCTTTAAACAAGCGGAAGTCCAACATTATGGGAGCCTCCGGGTAAACTATAAGGCTCATTCCGTCCACCTGAATGAGGAGGAGCTCAAATTCACGCCGAAGGATCTGGATTTGCTTTTCTATCTGCTGCAGCATCCGAACCAGACGTTATCCAGGGAGCAGCTTATTGAAGGCGTATGGGTCTACGATTATGAGGGAAGCGATCGGGCTGTCGATATGGCTATTAATAGGGTTAGGCAAGCCCTTAGGAATTGGAATCCACTTGAAGGGGAGATTGTAACGATTCGGGGAATGGGGTATCAAGCCCGTGTCTAAATTTAGCACTCAGCGGCTATCATTATTGCAATATTGGACAAGCCGGTATGTGATCACGTTGATTATAGGGCTGGTGTGTATAGGTGTCTTTACGTTCTTTTGGATCGAATATAGCTTCAACAGGCATCAGATTCAGGCTGGACATCAATTTATAGATGATGTGAAGCGTATTGTCGATAATGGAGAAGGCAGGATCGAGTTGGGTCCATCGGAGCTTCTGCCCAGGTATATTGAGCAGCAGAGAACGGCGGTTGGCTTAACAGGTAACTTACTGCTGCTGATCATGGACAATCAAGGAAAACTCGTTTTTGCCAAGCCGGAAATGCCTCCTGAGATGCGAACTATCGCCATTCAGCAAGCTAGCCAATTTGTGCCTGAAGAGTCATATCGAGATATTGAATTGCGGCAAAACGACAAGTATTTCTATTTGGTCAGAAATTTACAAAATAACGGGACGATGCTGGGGCATGTGTACCTTTTACTGCCGTATAAAGAAATTTCGAAAAGTAAAGACGAGCTGACCCTCATGGTGATTCTATTGGGTAGCGCGGCTATTTTGGGTTGGATTATCATCTATTTATTAGCTAGGCGACTTGTGAGTCCCGTTCAGGATATCGTTGAGGCCACCCGACAAATCATTTCTGGAAAATATGATGTTCGGTTGAAAATGGAAATCAAGGTACGGGAAGTGTATGAGCTTCAGGAATCCTTTGCGGAAATGGCTGTTAGATTGGGCCAGCTGGAATATTTGCGAACCAAGCTCCTGGCAAGCGTCACCCACGAGCTTAAAACCCCGGTTACTGCAATCAGCGGACTGGTTCAGGCGGTAAGAGACCAGGTGGTTACAGGTGATGATGCGCAGCATTTTATGGATGTTTGCTTTAAGGAAAGCCAGCGTTTAGACAGAATGGTGGAGGACTTGCTGGAGTTTAATTCTTTTGCCACAGGCTCCATCAAGGTTGCCATGGAACATATAAACATGAACCGGTTTTTGGACGAAATGGTTCGGCAGTGGGCCATGATGCAGGAAGGACCACTAGTCAAGATCCATGCAGCGCTCCCAGCCCAGCAGCTATTTGCTCTGACGGATGCGTCAAGGCTGCAGCAGGTATTCATTAACTTATTTAATAATGCAAAAGCCGCATTGGAAGGGGACAGAGATCAAGAGGGGGGCATTACGATTACACTTTATGCTGAAAATGGTGTAATAGGAATCGATGTGCATGATACGGGGTGCGGGATAGAGGTTCATGAGCAACCGCTGGTATTTGAAAGCTTTTATCGGGGTGAGGGAAAGCAGAGAAAAGTTCGGGGTATGGGGCTAGGTCTTCCCTTATGCCGTTTAATCATGACTACGCTGGGTGGAGCTATTGTGCTGAAGGAAAGTTCACCTAGTGGGACGACCTTCTCATTAAATCTGAAGAGTGTTAGCGGTTGAAGAGCGCAAATGGAAGGTTGTAAATAAAAGCAGATATTTGTCGTTTTGATATATTCTCAATATATTTGTAGATCATAATAGGCTTATTGCCAGATCATACTTAATAAATTATTGGGAAGAGGAAGCTAACTATGAAAGATATTCAAAAGAGAATAACGGTAGCACAAGCAAGAAGACCTCATTTCAATCGGAAATGGCTTATTTTGGGATGGACGCTGATACTCAGCATGATCATTCAATTGCTGCCCGCGCTGCAGGCAGAGGTAAGTGCAGATGTCGACAAGGTCTGGCAGTTTGTAGGCGGTGGAAGTGCTTCGACAGAAGAGGCTGCTAATATTTCAATGGCGCTCTACGGCGACACTCCTTATATTGCCTACTTGAATAGTGCATTCGAAACGACCGTGAGAAAATATGATGGGAGCAATTGGGTGACCGTAGGCGTTCCGAGCAAATCTGCTGACTTTCCTGATGGCGCAAACTTAGCGATAGATAACAGCGGCACCCCTTATGTTGTAATTTCGGATTATTCCGATAGTAAATTGGCAGTAATAAAGTACGATGGACAAGCTTGGGAAGCCTTAGGCGGTGCGGAAAGTGCTATTGCTTCTCCTCCAAAGATAGCAATAGACAGCAGCGGCACTCCTTATATTGTATATCTGGATGGACAGCATAGTTACAAACCGAAAGTAATGAAGTACGATGGGGGCGAATGGGTAAACGTAGGCAACCAACCGAACATCTCTGATAGATCTGCTGGTTATGATTTATCGATAGCGATTGGCAGCGGCAACACTCCTTATGCTGCATATTTGGATGTTAGCAATGGTAAAGCGAATGTGATGAAGTACAATGGGAGCGAATGGGAAACCGTAGGTGATCCGGACTTTTCTGCTGCCGCTGCTTACGGTATATCGCTAGCGGTAGACAGCAGCGGCAATCCTTATGTTGTCTATCAGGATGGAGGGGCCGATTATAAAGCAACTGTGATGAAGTACGATGGGAGCAACTGGGTAACCGTGGGCGTTGCGGGCTTTTCTGCGGGTATGCCTAGTTATCCATCAATAGCGTTAGACAGCAGCGGCACCCCATCTGTTGTCTACCAGGATGGAGGGAACTCATCTAAAGCGACTGTGATGAAATTCAACGGGAATAGTTGGGAGAACGTAGGCACTGCGGGCTTTTCTGATGGGAATGCCAGTAATACATCGATAGCGTTAAACAGCAGCGGTATCCCTTATGTTGCCTATAAGGATGCTGCGAACGCATATAAAGTGGCCGTGATGAAATTGGTTCCGCCAACTTATACGGTTACCAAAGCTTGGGCTAACATCACCAACTCGGGAGGATTTAGCCAACCGAAAGGTGTAGCAGTAGGCAGTGACGGCACCGTGTATGTGGCTGATTCTATAAATAATAAAATTAAAAAACTGACGAGCGGTAGCAGCGCATGGGTGGACATCACCAACTCGGGAGGATTTTCAAATCCGACTGGTATAGCAATAGACAGTGACGGCACCGTGTATGTGGCTGATAGTAATCATGGCCAAATTAAAAAACTGCCGAGCGGAGACAGCGCATGGGTGGCCATCGCCACCATGGGAAAATTTTGGGATCCGAATGGTGTAGCAGTAGACAGTGACGGCACCGTGTATGTGGCTGCTACTTCTGATAATAAAATTAGTAAACTGACGAGCGGAAGCAGCGAATGGGTGGACATCGCGGAATTTGGAAAAAATTTCGTTCCGTCGGGTGTGGCGGTAGCCGGTGATGGCACGTTGTATGCGGTTAGTAATTTTGAGAATAAAATTAAAAAACTGCCGTTCGGAGACAGCGCGTGGCAGGACATCACCACCAATTCGGAAGGATTTTATGGAATTAGCATAGCAGTAGGCAGTGACGACACTCTGTATGTGACTTCTGGTTTTAATAGTCAACTTAAAAAACTGCCGAGCGGAGGCAGCGAGTGGCAGGACATCACCAATGGGGGAGAATTTAATTACCCGTGGGGTGTGGCATTAGGTAGTGGCGACACGTTATATGTGACTGATTCATCTAATAGCGTCGTTAAAAAATGGACTACCGCCTATACAGTAAGCTTCAACAGCAACGGAGGATCGGCAGTAGTCGCTGAGACTGTGGCCAAAGACGATCACGCTGCAGTTCCGACTGCACCGACCAAGGCAGGCAATACGTTCGATGGTTGGTATAGCTCAAGTGATCTAAGCGGTACACCATTTGACTTTGCAACCACCGCCATTACAGCGGATCTAGTGTTGTATGCGAAGTGGACGGCGAGCAAATACCACGTGACCTATAACGGCAATGGCAGCACGGGTGGCAGTGCACCTACGGATAGTGTCGATTACAATAACAATGCCAGTGTGACCGTGCTGGGCGCTGGGACTCTGGTGAAAACGGGTTACACGTTTGAGGGCTGGAGTAACGTGGCGGACGGCAGCGGGACTTTCTATAGGGCTGCGGAAACATTTAGCATCACGGGAGATACCTTGCTGTATGCCCAGTGGACGGCAACAGTAACCAAAGCTTGGGTTGACATCACCAACTCGGGAGAATTCAACAATCCGAAAGGTGTAGCAGTAGGCAGTGACGGCACGGTGTATGTGGCTGATTCTATAAATAATAAAATTAAAAAACTGCCGAGCGGTAGCAGCGCATGGGTGGACATCACCAATTCGGGCGAATTTGCAGGTCCGTCCGGTATAGCAGTAGACAGTGACGGCACCGTGTATGTGGCTGATAATAATCATAACCAAATTAAAATACTGCAGAGCGGTAGCAGCACATGGGTGGATAGCCCGGGAGGAGGATTTTCCGGACCGAATGGTGTAGCAGTAGACAGTAACGGCACGGTGTATGTGGTTGATGCTGATAGATTTAGAAAAAAGCTGAGCGGAGGCATATGGGGGACGGAAGATGGGGATGACTCTTCGATGGGTGTGGCGGTAGCCAATGATGGCACGTTGTATGCGGCTAGTACTGGTTATAATAAAATAAAAAAACTGCCGTTGGGAGGCAACGCGTGGCAGGACATCACCCATTCGGGAGGATTTGATTTTCCGATTAGTGTGGCAGTAGGCAGTGACGGCACTCTGTATGTGACTGATGCTAATCATAATAAAATTAAAAAACTGCCGAGCGGAGGCAGCGAGTGGGTGGACATCACCAACTCGGGAGGATTTATTTATCCATGGGGTGTGGCCTTAGGTAGTGACGACACTATATATGTGACGGGTGCAACTAATAACGTCATTAAAAAATGGACTACCGTCTATACATTAAGCTTCAACAGCAACTGAGGGGCGGAAGTAGACGCTCAGACTGTGGCCAAAGACGATCATGCTGTAGTTCCGACTGCACCGACCAAGGCAGGCAATACGTTCGATGGTTGGTATAGCTCAAGTGATCTAAGCGGTACACCATTTGACTTTGCAACCACCGCCATTACAGCGGATCTGGTGTTGTATGCGAAGTGGACGGCGAATCCATCGTATACCATAACCTATAACGGTAATGGCAGCACGGGTGGGACAGTACCTATAGATAGCGGCGCGTATGAACAAGGAGTAACGGTCAACGTATACGGCAACACGGGAAGCCTGGTGAAAACGGGCTACACGTTCGCGGGCTGGAACACGGCGGCGAATGGAAGTGGGACGAACTACGCCGCAGGCGCGACGTTCAGCATGGGAGCGACGAATGTGACGCTATATGCGCAGTGGACAGTAAACGGTAACCCGACCTATACCATCACTTATAACGGTAACGGCAGCACGGGAGGCAGCGTACCTACCGACAGCGGCACATACGGACTGGGCGTTACCGTCTCGGTGTATGGCAACACAGGAAGCTTGGTCAAGTCGGGCTACACGTTCGCGGGCTGGAACACGGCGGCGAATGGAAGCGGGACGAACTACGCCGCAGGAGCGACGTTCAGCATGGGAGCGACGAATGTGACGCTATATGCGCAGTGGACAGTAAACGGTAACCCGACCTATACCATCACTTATAACGGTAACGGCAGCACGGGAGGCAGCGTACCTACCGACAGCGGCACATACGGACTGGGCGTTACCGTCTCGGTGTATGGCAACACAGGAAGCTTGGTCAAGTCGGGCTACACGTTCGCGGGCTGGAACACGGCGGCGAATGGAAGCGGGACGAACTACGCCGCAGGAGCGACGTTCAGCATGGGAGCGACGAATGTGACGCTATATGCGCAGTGGACAGTAAACGGTAACCCGACCTATACCATCACCTATAACGGTAACGGAAGCACGGGAGGCAGCGTACCTACCGACAGCGGCACGTATGGACAGGGAGTTTCCGTCTCCGTATACGGAAACACGGGAAGCTTGGTCAAACCGGGCTACACGTTCGCAGGCTGGAACACAGCAGCGGACGGAAGCGGCACGTATTACGCCGCAAGCGATACGTTCAGCATGGGATCGGCTAATGTGATGCTATATGCGCAGTGGACAGTAAACGGTAACCCGACCTATACCATCACCTATAACGGTAACGGAAGCACGGGAGGCAGCGTACCTACCGACAGCGGCACGTATGGACAGGGAGTTTCCGTCTCCGTATACGGAAACACGGGAAGCTTGGTCAAACCGGGCTACACGTTCGCAGGCTGGAACACAGCAGCGGACGGAAGCGGCACGTATTACGCCGCAAGCGATACGTTCAGCATGGGATCGGCTAATGTGATGCTATATGCGCAGTGGACAGTAAACGGTAACCCGACCTATACCATCACCTATAACGGTAACGGAAGCACGGGAGGCAGCGTACCTGCTGACAGCGGCGCTTACGCACAGGGAGTTACCGCCTCGGTGTTGGATAATACGGGAAGTTTGTACAAACAGGGCTACAGGTTCGCGAGTTGGAACACAACAGCGGACGGAAACGGAACGAGCTATGCCGCAGGCGCGACGTTCAGCATGGGAACGACGAATGTGATCCTGTATGCGCAGTGGACATTCATTCCATCATCAACAACACGATCATCTACAGCGCCATCAACAACCGAACCAATAACGGGGGAGGTGGTCATTAATCGGACAACATTAGCGGATGGCACGAAGCAGGATCAAGTGACGCTGACACAAGATCAAGCATTGAAAGCTATAGCAGGCGCGCTAGCTTCAGGCTCCAATTCTGTACAAATCGTGATTCCAGACACGAAGGATGAAGTGTCCGATACGAACGTCAATGTTCCGAACACGGCCATGGTCTTATTGGCACAAAATAATATCGAATTGCAGATCCGCACAGAGAATGCCATAGTGATCGTTCCGAAGGATTCATTACAAGGCTTTGCCGATGACTTGCATTTCACATTCATTCCGATCAAAGATGGGGGGCAGCAAGAACAAGCGCAAGATCGCGCAAATTCGGATCCACTCGTGATTGTTGCTGCTGGCAATCAACAAGTCCGTGTTGTAGGCCGTCCGGTTACGATTAATACGAACATGTAAAATCGTCCTGTCACCCTGGTGTTTCCTTTGAAACATGCAAATGTAAGTGCCGATCAATTTAACAATCTCTCCATTTATGTAGAGCATAATGATGGTACAAAGGAATTACTGAAAGGCACACTCGTGCCTTACCATACAGCGGGTGATCTTGGACTTCAGTTTGTCGTCAACCAATTCAGTACCTTTACCATGGTGCAGCTGCCAAGTGCTGTACAGCATCATGCGTATATACAGGGCTATGCAGAGGGCCTGTTTAAACCAGAGAACAAGATTACGCGTGCCGAAATGGCGGCAATTCTTGCTCGTATCGTCAGTAAAGATGAGAATGGAGCCGAGGTGGCCTACACCGATGTAAAGGCAGATTACTGGGCAAGCCAAGCCATCGCAAGAGTGAGCAAGCTGGACTTGATGAAAGGGTATGCTGATGGAACCTTCCGCAGCGATCAAATCATTACACGTGCCGAAATGGCAAGCATTATCGCGCGCCTTCTCGGTCCCGTTACCTTGAAAGCAGCTGCGTACTCCGATGTCGCGAAGAGCTGGGCGCAAGCGGATATTGACAAAGCATCCTCTGCGGGAATCATCAGTGGCTATACAGACGGTACATTCAAGCCGGAGAACGGATTGACGCGTGCCGAAGCGGTGACCATGATCAATCGTTACTTAGGCAGAGGGCCGTTAACGGGTGTGCCTACGCCAACATGGAAAGATGTACCAACAAGTTATTGGGGCTACAATGATATTGAAGAGGCATCATTGGAACATGCTTTTACACCGAAAGCAGATGGCGGAGAACAATACGCTCCTATATCCGTAACACCATAGAATGGAATAGATAGTATTTAGTAAAAAGGTCTGCTGCGGCAGATCTTTTTACGTTCAACTTACCGTTAGCAAAATTATATCCACCTAAATAGCCATCTCCTATGTGAAATCGATATGCTCCAATCCTGAGCGTCAGCATAACTAATAAGCTTGCGCTTCTGTGCCTCGATGGAGAAACCTTCCTTTGCTTGTTCGTCCGTGCTGACCCGGATATAAATTGCTGCTCTCATAAAACCACTCTTAATGGGTTAGTTCATTAACAAAGTGAGCTGAGTTCGGAAATGCCTTAGAATGGATGTTCTGTTTATACAGTAAAATAAAAGCCCGAGTTACTGGGCTTTAAACTAGAAAGTTCATTGCTGTAATAATCTTTGGTTATAGAGATGCATTCGTCTGTATGCTTAAGGATCAGCCCGCAGTGTGCTTACCCCAAATTGTTATAAACCTTTACCAATAAAGATGGACTCGCCGGGCGCTGATCGATAACGAAGAAGTAGAGTAAGTAGCTTAGGATTTACCTTCTTTATCTTCTTTTCCAATGATCTTTATAAAAATGTTACTGAAATTGTCCTCATAAAGATTACATCCATCTTGCATTACATAATTATAGTACTTATTATTACGAAGTCCTTGTACCTCAAGGATTTTTTTGATTTGGAAGCATAAGTTTGCCGTAGTAAATTGGAAGCATAAGCATGCCAAAGCGGCAAACATATGGGTTAAGTGACAGCATTGGTGGCAAAATGTCTTCCGTTAAACTCGTACTTGTCGGAATGGTCATTAATGCCTTGTGCAGTGCATGTTCAAATTTCATCGTTTATTTTGCGAAAGACGCAGAAGGGATTCGTTCTGTGACCTTTTGGACCATGGGAAGTCTCGCCTCTGCCAAGTGGGATAAACTCCCCTTAATTGCCATCGTGATGGTTGCAGCCGTTCTCTTTTTTATATTTCAATCCCGAGTCATGAATACGATGCTGATGGGTGATGAAGCTGCAGTCACCTTAGGCATTAACCTCAATGTATATAGAAGATTGTATATGGTTATTGCTTCCCTGCTAACAGGTATCATTGTGGCAACGTGCGGCATTATCGGATTCGTTGGTTTAATTGTTCCTCATATTGTCAGAGGTGTTGTTGGTTCTGACCACAAACGCCTTATGCCGGTGGTCATCTTAACGAGTGCCATTTTTCTAATTTGGACGGATGTATTGGCAAGAACCATCATACCTAAGGGAGAACTGCCGATTGGTATTGTGACAGCTCTGCTTGGCGTTCCTATGTTTATGTACATGTTAATGAAAAAAAACTATGGATTTGGAAGGAAATGGGTTGAAATTACAAGTTGACCATATCCATGTTGCGCTATCAGGTATCGATATTGTAAAAGACATTTCACTTCAGGTTGATATGGTTAGATGGAAAAGATGTGTTAAAGTCCAGCCCGAAATCAATTTCCCAAAAGATGGGTGTAGTTGGGCAATTTAATGACATGAGCTTTGATTTCACGGTACACCAAATGGTTATGATGGGAAGGACACCGCATAAACATGCGATGGAAGCAGACAACAAAGAAGATTATGAGGTGGTGGAAGCGGCACTTCAAAAAGTTGATTTACTTTCTTATTCGGACAGAAGCTACTTAACCCTTTCCGGTGGCGAAAAACAAAGGGTTATTTTGGCGAGAGCCATTGCGCAGCAGCCCGAATTTTTAATCCTTGATGAACCGACGAACCATTTGGATATCAAATATCAGCTGCTGCATGTCCAGAATATACTCCTATTATGGATATATGGCTTCGGGCTCGGAATGGCTACAACGCCGCTTGTCAACATCGTTCTTAGTGTGGTACCTGCGTCGGATGCGGGAGCTGAGTCAGGCTTGTTCACAACAAGTATGTATTTGACAAATTCGTTAGGGGTAGCACTGATTGGTATGTTGTTCACCTTTTCGTTGAAGCAATCGCTTATAGAAGCAAGGCTGTCGGATTATGTAAGAGCGTTTTCCACCTCTTTATCGGCAACTGTAGGACTTGCTTTTGCTGCGTTTATTTGTCTTTGTTTGATAAGTGAGCGCAATAAATAAGAGCAATGGCACCTATACATAAATAGTGAATTGATGTATGATTTTTTAGGAAATATATCCCATTAGGTTGTTTGTGTGCTGTAGTTGCTATTTTGATGCTTGGGGTGAACAGGATGTTCGATTTTCACAAAATCAGAAGAACAAGCGTTAATTCGCAGCAGTCGACGTCAACGCGGCGATCACAGGTACCATCAACAATAGATCATTTGCAGCAGACCATTGGTAATCGTGCGTTAGGCCGTATGATACAGTCCCACGAGTCAGTAGAGAGAACAGGTTCAACAACTGCTATGGATATGCCGGTAGGTGGAATAACCGTACAACGAATGATTGACAAAACTAACGGACAACAGGTACCTATCGACTGGGATCACATAGCGGAAGATGAACTTCAAATCGTGCTCAATCATGTTCATGATGGTAACTACGAACTGGAGGGGGGAGATCAGAAACGGCTGCGTGGTGTCATTTCCCGTCATGCACAGGTCAATTCAGAGACACAGACGAATAGGGAGGAAGAGGAAAAAGAAGCTTCATCCGAAGATGAAGAGCACCTTGTTGATGATGAATACATGGATTTTATCCATCATACGATTGATGAAAATGAGGAAGCGGAGCAGGAAGATCCGAATTACGATTTTGAGAAAGAATTCAGTCCGGAGCAGCAGGAAATCTATGATAAGTTCCACCCGATGTATGAAGCAAGAATGGAGGAAAAGGGCAAGAGGTTTCCTGGGAAATCGGCACAGGGCAATATGCTCGAGCATAACTTCTCTGCGTTCAGCAGCAATATGGGCTTCCAGGAAATCGATGGCAATGCGGCTGCGAAGAATATTCCCGGCATCGATCATTTTGTCGATATGCCCTCGTATCTGTTTGTGCAGGATAAGCTTCATTTATCCGCTCATACGGCAAAACCCGAGACCTATCGTAAGCACTATAAGAATCGGCCGAAAATGGCCAAAAACTTCCTTAAATCGATGGCCAGCGATGGTAAGAGAGGTGAGAGTCTGCGGACAACGATGAAATCGATTGTCGACAACCCGGACTGGACCCATAAGGAAAGTGCTGCGTCGATCCATGGCGGAGTTGAGAAGCATCGCAAGGAATATAAAGAAGCGGTTGATGATGATGAAGCACAGACGCTGCCAAGCATAGAAGATAATAAAGAGCTTGTTGATCAAATCACGAGCAATATAGCTTTTTCCATCCCATCCGATATGTGGGAGAAGCTGAAAGCGGACGAAACGATCTCAAAGGAGGAGATGAGTGCCTATCTCCGGCTTGATCTGAGTACGAGTGATTTCAAAAAAATCCTGGATCGTATGCAGGATGTAGTTGCACCCTGGAATGAAGTTGGGGCCAATTCTGACGATGAAGCTTATGTCGGCTCGGATGACGAGGAAGAGGAAAAAGAAGCTCGGGGTCAGGAGGAGGAAGAGGGTTCATCGGATGAAGAGGAAGAGTTAGGCGAGCGACCGATTGGGCGTGGCAGGAAACGTCCTCAACGGTTGACAAGACTAACTAACAACAAAACCAAACACCGCAAATACGATTCGGAAGATAGCAGCGAATAGGTCGGAAAGGCGTGAAATGAATCTTACTCAATGACAATGAATTAATGAACATACAAGCGGCGACTTTGTACGTACTCAATGAGAAAAACAAAATAATCGGTATCAATGAACGTAATCAGACTAGCGTAACGGTTGTTTTTATTGGTAAAACGAGGGAATCCATTTGTACTTATTTTCATACCGATCTGCCACAATCCATGGTTGAAGAGATTCAACAACACACATTGGAGTCCATTCATATCTTGAATCTATGTAGGATAATTGAGAAATACAAGCCAGTAAAGGACATATGGATAGGACCCGCTTATACATTTAACCAAGACAGCATGTTCATTTCTGAGAGTGAAATTACTCTTATTGATGAATCCAATAAGAATTTGTTGCTCCAGCATTTTCGTGAACTATTAGGTGAGCTGGAAGAACGAATGCCTATAGCAGCATATATCATCAATGATGAAGCTGTTTCTGTTTGTTGTAGTGCACGTATTTCAAGCCAAGCAGCAGAAGCGGGTTTGATGACGATAGAACCCTATAGGGGAAAGGGAATTGGACAGAAAGTTGTACATAAATGGAGTGATGAAATTTTTAAACAAGGACTACTCCCTATTTATAGTACTTCATGGGACAACTTGAGTTCACAGCGAGTAGCGCAGAAATTGGGGTTAATTCAATTTGGAATGGATTTTAGTATAAGAGTTTAATTTCTATATAGTAGGATAGGATATTATAAATAATTTTAGAGAGAAGCGGAGACAAGGATATGAAAACATTAGCTGTGTATTGTGGTTCAAGTACAGGCATTGACCCTATTTATATGGAGGAAGCAAGGAAATTGGGACAAGCTTTGGCTGCGAATGGGCTGGATCTTGTATACGGAGGCGCAGCAGTTGGCTGTATGGGTGCTGTAGCTGATGCGGTTATGGAATCTGGTGGCAAGGTGATAGGGGTCATACCCAAAAAGCTGGCTAATGTTGAGATTGCACATGAGCATCTTACAGAACTGCATATCGTCGATACTATGCATGAAAGAAAGGCTTTAATGGCACAGTATGCGGATGGTTTTATCGCACTTCCGGGTGGAACAGGCACTTTGGAAGAATGGTTTGAAGTCTTTACATGGGCACAGCTAGGGTACCATAACAAACCATGTGCCTTGTTGAATATTAATAATTATTACACACCGATTTTATCGCTTTTTGATCATATGATTGAACAAGGATTTGTAAAAGAAGCGTATAAAAATTTAATAGTTATTGACAATGACCCTACATTATTAATCGAACAGCTCAAGAACTTTAAAGCAGAGTATATAAACAAGTGGTAAGTCTGCAACATAGGATTAACCTTAGTTACATGCGTTCTCCTATTGACAATAGCTAACGCAGCATGTAATATTCAATGTATTGTTTAACTCATCACTCATTATTCATTCGTATAACCTCACGACATTAGGGTGAGGGTCTCTACAGGAAGCCTTAACTTCCTAACTACGAATATAGGACATCTTCGATGATTCTATATTCGTAGTTAGGAAGTTTTTTGCTTTCTCGTGGATTGCGTGAAGCAAGGGAGGACATCATAGAAATGAAATATTTGTTATCTGTTTTAATGGGTGCCATCTGTTACGGCATTCTTTCAACAATTGTTGTTACTGCTTACGGAGAAGGCTACGAGCTTGGAGAAGTGGTAGGCAGCCAACTGCTGGTCGGTTGTATTCTGGCCTGGGGATTCATGCTGCTCACGAAGTGGCGGGAAAAAAGCAGGCTGGGATCGAGATCAGGAAAAGCCTCCACTGCTAACCCCAAGTTGACTTGGAAGCAGCGATTGTTCCTTATGGCTGCCGGAACTCCTACGGCTATAACGGGACTGCTGTATTACGAATCCTTAAGGTACATCCCGAATTCTTTGGCTATCATTTTACTATTCCAGTTTACCTGGATTGGTGTACTGATTCACGCTATAAGCCATCGGAAACGTCCAAATGGGATTGTGCTTCTCACGCTAGTTATCTTGTTCGGCGGCACGTTGCTCGCTGCTGGCATCGTAGAGCAGGGGATGTCCAGATTTAACTGGATCGGTGTCGCTTTGGGGCTGTTATCCGCGGTGAGCTATTCATTGTTCATTTTGCTTAGCGGTAAAGCGATACCTTCCGTACATCCGGCATACCGCAGCGGTTGGATGATCACAGGTGGCATGCTGCTTGTGTTTATTTTGTTCCCTCCTTATTTTCTGATCAACGGACTTCTATTGGGGAATCTGCTTCTATTCGGATTTATGCTCGGGCTATTCGGTGCTTTCCTGCCACCCGTACTGTTTGCAGTTGGAGTTCCTCATATCGGAGAAGGTATGACTGGCATTCTTGGTGCTTCTGAGCTTCCTGTTGCGGTCCTTTTATCTGCCGTCGTCCTGCATGAACATGTAAGTGTACTTCAGTGGATTGGTGTTGCATTAGTTATGCTTGGAGTTGCACTTCCCGAGGTATTCAAAAGAATCAGGCGACAGGGCGACAATTATACCGTTTCCAGCCTCGATTCCTAATGATCGTCTTGAATAAGGCAAGTTCCTTTACATAGGAGCTTGCCTTCTTTGTGTGATTATTCAACGGTTCCGACCGTTGTGCCACCAACTCGCGCTTCATTAAGCACGTATTAAGCGAACTCCCATAAAATAGAACAAACGCCTAACTAATGATGTGATAGGAGGAAAAGCCCATGATCATAATCGCGGGTAACAGCGAGACTGACTTCGATGATAGTAAGCTTTCCGCGTTGGAACGAAGCATGTACCAGGCAATGAAAGGCAGTTCCTTCCAATATCGATACGATTCCGTCGCGGGCCTTTTGTTTGAACTGGGGGTGCGTTCCCATATCGTAGAATCCGCACGCCTGCTCAATGAGAGCGGTGTCCAATTTTCCGACTTTGAACATTCCCGATGTAATCCTGTATATTGGGATCGTATCGAAAACGGAGGGTTTCAACTGAAAAGTGGAGTAACCCCTCATGAGGGGATAAGAGATATTTTTAACAATGGGCGCTTGTATGCGTTTGAGTGTGCAACGGCTGTGACTATCGTATTGTATAAAGCGGTATTGGAATCCATCGGTCCCCAACAATTTGATATGCTGTTCTCAGATCTTATGTTATACGATTGGCACTTCAACAGTAATTTACGCTTGATTGACAGGATGAATCCAATGGAAGCTGTGGCGGGAGATATTCTTTATTTTCAAAACCCTGATTTTGATCCAGCGACTCCTTGGTGGAGAGGGGAAAACGTCATTCTGCTGGGGCAGGATCTCTATTACGGACACGGTCTTGGAATCAAGACTAGTGATGAAATCGTTGAAGGCCTGAACAAATCCAGAAAGCCTGGGAGCTTTCAATCCGCATCCTTGGCGGATCGGTTCGATCAGTTAGACTTTTCCTATCTTTGGCGGATCATCACCAGCGATCGTAGAAAGCTCATTATCGCAAAGGTAGGAGCGAGATCTTATATATTGAATACCTGAATAGTGAAAAAGCTGGCCCGAGCTACGCTGATCGATGTATTTCGCATATCAAGGCTTCAGAAGCTTTTGTATGTGAAATGACGATGCAGCGGCTGTGGGCCAGCTTTATTTAGCAAGATACGAGTGACTTAACCAACTCAGTTCTCTACAACGATTTTGACTGCTTGGCCGATTGGAGGCAAGCTTTTCGTCAAGGTAGGGCCATAGAATGCATACACTTTATCGCCCTGTTTCAACTGATCTAAGGCAATGGGTTGATTATCTTTCGTGCCAATAATCGGTGTGGAGCTTGCAACGTTCAGTACGATCGTCTCGAAGGAGCTGTCGCTAAGTTTATCGCCTTTGATCACAAGACGCGTTGTGCTGCCTTCGGAAGCGGTTATTTCTTCAATCACTCCCGTGGTGCCTAAGGTTTGTTGAGCGGGACGCGTATCTGTTACGATAATTTTCTTGGCATTAGTCATCGGCGGCATGCTCATAGCCATCACCAGACTGTGCTCAGCAGTAATGGACATGCCAAGCTGCAGGTCAGCAAGCTTTAGCTTCTGGTTATCTGCAGATACGATTTCCGTCTCATCAGAAATGTTCAGTCGAACACCGTGAGCGTAACCATTGAGGCCGATTTCTCCACCTTTTTCACTATAAGTGATGCTCGTGATGGTTCCTTGCTTGGTTGTAGCTGAAGCGGCTTCTTCACTGCCCTGTTTGTTGGAACTGATCGTAATCGTACCCGATGGGCTGGCCATAACTTGAAGCTTCATCACCTTCTCGAAGTAGGACAACGGTACATAGGTTTTCTCGTTCGTTAGCTCAGGAGTCACCTCGAGCGGAATGTACATTTTGGCAAAGATGTATTTGTCTTGTCCAATTTGAAGGGACATCCACTGATTGTCTTTGACGAGCTCCAGTGACTGCGTGTCCTGCGTCCAGGTCAGCGTGTAGCCAAGAGCTTCGGCAGCAGCGCGGATGGGTACCATAATTTGATTATTGGGTCCAACATATAGTGAAGCTTCTTCTGGCGCAAATCCTTTTCCATTGATAACGAGATTAAATTTCAGACCCCCGTAGGAATCCTGCGGAATGGAAGCAGAAATCGGCATTGGTTTCACGGGTGCTGGCTCATTTGGAGCTGCGGATACGACGTTGGCTGCTATAAGGAAGCCAGCAATGACAGAACCTAATACTTTAAATTGTTTCATGATGTGGTAATACCTCCTGTTGAGTGTTTGAGTAGGATAGGAACCATGAAGCTCCTTGTTTGGTCGTTCTCTATAATTGTTAACGTGCAGGTAGTCTGAAATGTTGCAAGTGATTGAAAATCACACGCTGCTTCCAAACTGTACAGTTTGACGAAATTGTCAGCAAGTTGCTATCGATTGTCTATTTCATATGGTTCCTCATTCCATTATATTCATTCCATTAGGTACTTACACGGATATCAACTTCATTAACTATCAGTATAGGGGGGAATCATTTTTGAAAAAAAACAAACATGTTGTCGCGACGGGTCTGCTGATTTTCTGGGCATTAGTTGCTGGGTGTTCAAGTCCAGCTGCTGTGGATACGAATTTGAAACAGGAAGAAGCGGATCAAGGAAACAAGCCGCAGACCGAACCGTTGGACATTTCTAACATGCAGGTTGACAAGTACTTTCCCCATAATAAGGGAACCTTTGTTATGCGGGATATGCTTACGAATCAAACGTTTATACATAACGAAGAACGGGCTCGGAAACCTCAGCCTCCGGAGTCAACTTTTAAAATTGTTAATGCTTTAATCGGGCTGCAGGTTGGAGTGGTCCAAGACGAATATGAGGTAAAGCGCTGGGATGGGGTGAAGAGATCCAGAGGGGAATGGAATAAAGATCATACCTTGGGATCGGCTATGCGAGCTTCGGCGGTATGGTATTATCAGGCTATGGCACGAGATATTGGCAAGGAGCGTATGCAGGAATGGTTAAATAAGCTCAACTACGGTAACAAAGACATTTCCGCAGGCATTGATACATTTTGGTTGAATAGCTCGTTACAAATTTCACCTTTGGAAGAAATGGAGTTCCTCAGTCGTTTGGTTCAGGAAAAGCTTCCTTTTGACAACAAACATATGAAGACAGTCAAACGGATGCTGATTCAAGAGGAAGGGGATAACTATACACTTTTCGGAAAAACGGGAACAAGGAATAATCCTCCAGCAGGATGGTTTGTAGGTTTTGTCGAAAGTAATTATCACACGTATGTTTTTGCCGCCAATATAGATGGACAAGGAACGGTTGCACCGCAAAAGATAAAGGATCTGGCGACCGATATATTAAAGGAATACAGGATTATTGAGCCTAATAAGTAAGGGTTCGTAAAGGAGTTAAGCAAAATGTTCGATCAAGATGTGTATATGACTATCAATCAGGGCGAAACGGCCAAGCAGGATAATCCGTGTTATCTGGTCAAACAGGAGACGGTTATCGGGCGTGTGTGGGAACGGGTGGTCCCGGACATCCATTTTGCCAGCTCTTATATATCCAGAAGGCATGCTGTCGTTGTTGTTGAAAATGATCGTTTCTTTATTATCGATCTGATGAGCAAGCATGGAACCCGGGTTAATCATACGGTCATTGGTAATAACAAACCTTTTTTGCTTCATGATGGCGATATCATCAGCCTGGCTAGAGGAGTTGCGGAGCTTACTTTTCATAATAATAACGAAAAGCGTGTCGGGGATACACAGGAATTTCCGCTTCCTACCGAGGATGACAGGGAAGAACATCATGGCCTGCTTGTTAATATGGACCGAAGGGAGATCATCATTGACGGTGTGCAAATTTACTTATCCAGTAAGGATACCGAGCTATTTGGCCTGCTGTATCAAATGGCTAACACCGCTGTCAGCTATGATGAAATCCGGATGAACATATGGCCTGAAAGAGCTACGAATGGAATCGATGATGTTCCTGATGTGGGTCGCGAGGAAGTCAATACCTTGGTGTATCGATTGCGTAAGAAACTGGCTAAACACGGCAAATATATTATTTCCGTGCCCCGCTACGGGTACATGCTGGATTTGCAGCAGATGCTGCCCAAGCTGCGCGGCTATAAAGAATAACATTTGAAAGGACTGTTCACTATATGAATCCTCCCAAACACATTGTATCTGCTGCGACAATCGTGATTAATGATTATAATGAAATATTGCTTATCAAGGGGCCAAGAAGAGGTTGGGAAATGCCGGGAGGACAAGTTGAAGAAGGAGAGTCATTACACAACGCTGCTATTAGAGAAACTAAGGAAGAATCAGGAGTTGATGTTGAGATCATAAGATTTTGTGGAGTATTTCAAAATGTAGAGAGATCAATTGTCAATACATTGTTTTTAGCAAGGCCAATTGGAGGACAGTTGACAATAACGGATGAAAGCTTAGATACTAGATATTTTCCAATAGAGGAAGGGTTGAGTATAGTGACGTGGAAGAATTTTAGGCAGCGGATTGAATATTGTTTAAGAGCTGAGTTACAACCATTTTATATAGAATTTTAATTACAATCATTATGAGGCAAGTTGATAGCGCATTCAACTGCACCTGAAAATGAAATGACTTTCCACTGTTCAACAATTCATTTATTTCATTATCGGAAATAGCTCTTTGTAGTCATACAACTTATCGATTGTATCTTGTAAAGTAGTAAGGTGCAAGTAATTCGGCAAAGGAAGGTGCAGCATATGCAAAAAACGACAGTTTGTCCACATTACCCGGATAGCTGGGTCTATGGTTTGGGTTATGGAGTGACAGAGGCTGAGCTGGGGATCACTGATTAATGAATACTTATTTCAAGCGATATGTTGTTGGAGCCAGTATCCTCGTCGCTGCAATTGTGATCTCAATGATTGTCCAGGTTGAAGTTGCCCCTCCCGATCATACACGACTTATTCTGGAGCGATCCAACCGAGTCTTTATTTCACCTCCGTGCTTTAATCAGGCAGTGGTTTCGAACAATCTGTCCGACTCAACCTTGAAAAAGGCAAAGGAGCTTGAATACATTGCGGATTCAGCCTGTACCGAACAATCACTTACAGCTGTTCACAAATCTATATTACTTGCATGTCTGGAACAAATCGGACTCAAAGAGAGCAGCTGGAACTGGTAAGTCCAAGCAGAGGATCGGAACGATTCTCTGCTATATTTTGGTGAGGAAGACACTATTTCAATGTTGATGAGGTTAGCTGTCGGATCGATTGTAATATTTCCTGATTATCCATTTGTTCGCCCATCGCGAATATTTTACGTATGTTGCCGCTGCCATCAATCAAAAATAAGGACGTAACCGTGTGCATGAACTGGCCATCGGGCATTTTCTGTACAAGCACGCCAAAGCTTTTGGCTACAGCGGCTGTTTCCGCTTCTGTTCCGGTCAGAAGGGTCCAACCGCTGTAGTCCATTCGCATACGATCTCCATACTGTTGGAACACTTCGGGAGTATCCTTGACAGGGTCGAAGGTGACCGATAAGAATTGCACCTGGTCTCCCCACTGGTTGTTCTTCTTAAGGTCCTCCTGCAGCTTCACCATATTGTAGGTCGTCAGGGGACAAATGTCCGGACAGCTGGTGAACATAAATTCGACTAAACGCACCTTGCCGTTGGAATCGCTCATATTAAATTTGTGCCCATCCAGTTTGTTCAATGTAAAATTAGGGGCCTGTTTGATCACAGGCAATGTGGGACTCCGATTGATCCAGAAAAATACGGAAACGACCATACCCGCCAGCATGAGCGTTACCAACAGCTTGAATCCATATTTATGAACAAATGGTTGCATACGAGCCTCTTTCCAGATCGATTATTTTTTCTCTGCCAACCAGCGGGCAACATTAGCGATGTCTTCATCCTTCAGTGAGCTTTTAAATGCTGGCATCCCGCCCCGGCCGTTTTGTACTAATTTAAAAAGCTGTTGATCCGTCATTTTACCGCCAATCTTTTGAAGATTTGGCCCCATTTTCCCTTCCAGATCGGTTCCATGACAGGCGATGCACGATTGCTTGTAAATAGTCTCGGCCGCCTGTGCATTCATTGGAGCTTCTGGCATCTTAGGAGCGGTCACCTCTTGTTTGGCCCCACCCTGACGACTATTAATATCCGTGAACAGTACCCCCACACCTAACAAACATGCAATTCCTAAAATTCCTGCCATCGTCCATTTATACATAGTTGACTCCTCCTTAGAGTTTGGATGCTCAAAGTTTTTCACGGGTAGCTTAGCATGTTGTTGGAATGCTTGTATATAGCACTTTGGAGTCATGTTCCTATTGCTGACCATACCTTCATGCGATTAAATGGCCCTTCTGAGTCATAGGTTTTTCCAAGGAAATATGTTTAGATGAAGTAGGAGTAGGATGACACGATTATGAATTGGAAAGAGGAAAAGGTATGATTCAACCCATTCGTATCATGCTGGTTGATGACCACGAGCACGCACGTCAAGCTATGCGGGAAATCATTCAGGTGGATTCGAGATTCGATATAGTCTGTGAGGCCTTGAATGGAGAGGAAGCAGTGGCTCTGGCCGAAGTATGGATGCCTGACCTCATTTTGATGGATATTAACATGCCGAAGCTGGATGGTCTTGGAGCTACCAAGCTGATCAAAGAAAGATTTCCGTACGTGAAAATCGTGATGGTTACCGTTTCCGATGACATTACTGATTTGTTTGAGGCTATCAAAAAAGGAGCACAAGGTTATTTGCTCAAAAATTTGCATCCAACCTCCTGGCATGAATATCTTCATGCTGTCGCAATCGACGAAGCGCCGATGTCCCGTGAGGTAGCGCTGCGGCTGCTTAAGAGTTTTCAACCTTCAATCGAACGAATAGAACGCTCACCGAGCCATCTCCGTTAACCGGACGGGAAAAGGAAATATTGGAATGTGTGGCCAAGGGGAGCGGCAACCGCGATATCGCAGTAACTTTGGGTATTTCGGAGCATACTGTCAAAAATCACCTAAAAAATATTTTGCACAAGCTTCATTTGGAAAACCGGGTTCAACTGATGAGGTATGCATACGATAAGGGCTGGTTTAAGGGAAGGTTTTAAAAGAAAATAAGCGAGACCGACCCAATGACCAGGTCTGGGATGATCCCGCTTAAGCGTATAAAGAAGGTTTGTCAAGAGCGTACAGCTTCCTGTATCTTGGACTACTTTCAAGGAGCTGATGATGGGTTCCGCGCATCGTAATTTCCCCATCCTCCATACATATAATTTCGTCCATACGTTCGATTCCAACCAGATGATGGGTTACCCAAACAATCGATTTCCCTTCCAAAGCGTGAAATACAGTGGAGAGCAGATCCTTCTCAGTTCTTGGGTCCAGACCCAGGGTAGGTTCATCCAAAAGCACGACAGGGCATGGCTGCAGCAAAATGCGTGCAAGAGCTACGCGCTGTCGCTCGCCCCCGGAAAAGCGTTTGCCTGCTTCATGCATCATTGTCCGTTCGCCCAAGGGCAGCTCTTGAATAAGACTCGTCAGCTTTGCCTGTTCCATTGCCTGCTGCAGCTGCTGGTTATTGGCTGTTTTATTGCTAAGTCGAATATTATTAGCTACTGTTGTATCGAATAAGTATGGATTCTGGTTGAGAACAGCGATATATCGCTGTAAGGGTTGATCAAAGCTATCGATTTCAAGTCCGTTTACGGTGACGATACCGCTGTTGGGCGATATAGCCCCAAGCAGCAGCTTTAGCAAGGTGGATTTACCGGCTCCACTGCGACCGATGATAGCGATTTTCTTGCCCTGTGGAATGTCGAGACTTAGATCCTTCACTATCCATGCATCTGCCTGATCATATCGAAAGCTGATGTTGTTCAACTGAATATGAATAGTGTCCAGGCTCGCAGGCTGCCCATTCACCGATTGTACGGTCTCATTCTTGTCAGCAGAAGATGGAGGCATGCTCTCGTCAATAGTTTGAAGACGTACCAATGAATTCTTATACTGGGGAAGCTTATCTGCTAATGACATTACAGACAGAAAAATATCCAAAACCGGGTATACGACCAGTACCAAAGCAGCCAACCATGTAACGGGAATGTGGTGCCCGCTAACCTGGTTATTGGCCCATATCACAACGGATAACAGAGCAATCCCTGCGATACATTGACCGATAAAGGTTCTCCAGCGTTCCCACCGCCGTATTGCTTGATCGGCATCGGCTGCGAATCGTTCATTCACCTCGTAGCTCTCGATAAAATCGCTTTGTCTGCCGCTTCCGTTCCAATCTGCCATGCCGACAATGGCATCGGTTAGTTTCTGATACAGCTGACCATGGCGATGCTGCAGCTGCTTCTGTCGCTTATTCGTGAGCAGTAACGAAATCAAGGGCATGGCAAACAGAAGAGACCCCAAATATATCATAATCAGGAAGGCAAAGCTCATGTCCATCGTCCCGAGAAGAGCAATAATGACGCCATATAAAATCAGCGCAGCTGCACTTGGAAATAAGGTGCGCAAATACAAATGCTGAAGCTGCTCAATATCATCGGCTAATAGGCCGAGGAGATCGCCCGTGCGGAATTTAGCGAAGAAATTCAACGCATGTGGCTCAATCATCCGGTACAGCCTCACGCGCATTAAGGACAATATGCGCAATACGGCATGGTGACCAGCCAAACGCTCGACATAATGGAGAACGGCCTTGCTGATTCCAAAAGTACGGACAGCAACAATCGGGACATAAACCATTAAAATATTTTCTGGCCGCAGCGCCGCTTTCGAGATCAGGTAGCCGGAAGTAAAGGTTAATGCAGCAGATGCAGCAAGTGTGGAAACACCTAATCCGATGATTAATAAAAATGACCCGACAAAAGGCCGCAAATAAGGGGACAGCCATCGTTCCTTTGTAGCATCTTGTTTAACATTACCTTGCTTCATTGAACTTTGCTTCATAGTACCTCCTCCAGCTGGGACAGCATCATTCTGTAGTATAAGCCCTGCTGGGCAAGCAATTGCTTGTGAGTCCCGACCTCAGCCAGCCTACCATGCTCCAGTACAAGGATTTGATCCATATCTGGCATCCAGTGCAGCCTGTGGGTGGCCAGCACAACGAGCTTGTTGTCAAACAAGGGCAGCATGGTTTCTTTGAGCTCGTACTCGGTTTCAATGTCCAGATGCGCAGTGGGTTCATCCAATAAAAGCACAGGTCTACGGCTCAAAAAAGCTCTTGCGAGTGCGACACGCTGCGCCTGTCCGCCGCTCAGCTGCCGTCCACCGCCGCCAATTAGCTCATGCAGGCCATTGGGCAAGCGATCGATACAGCCTTTTAAACCAGCTTGGATGGCCGCCTGCTCAACCTCTTCCCATGTAGCCTCGGGCCTATAGAACCGAATATTATCTATCATGGAACAGCTGAACAAATAGGGATGCTGCGGCATATAGACCGTTTCCATGCGCCACGCCTCATGATTGAGTCCGTCTGCCAAATTGCAGCCATTCCAAGAGAGTTGCCCGGTAGAAGGGGTCAATAAACCGCCTATGACTTCAATCAAGGTGGATTTTCCCGCACCTGTCTCACCGATGATGGCAACCTTACGGTAGCCGCTAATTTCCAAAGAAATTGCTTCGAGAGAGCAGGGGGACGCCTCATTGTGCTTTACTCCAACCGACGAAAGGGTCAGACGGCTTGCTTGATTCCAGGCAGCGGAAACTTCTTCCTTTGAGTCCATGGAGGGCAGTGCCTGGGATGGAAGCTGTAGAATGGACGTCATAGCTGCACCAGCTTCTTTGCCATTCAGAGTGGCATGGTAATCCGACCCAAGCAACCGCACAGGAAGAAAGTATTCAGGTGCCAGGATTAATACGGTGAGTGCAGGTACCAGTAAGATAGATCCGTTCACAAGCCGTAATCCCAGACTTACGGCCACTGACGCCACGGACAGCATGGTAATAAAGTCAAGGGCGAAGGAGGATAAAAAAGCGGTCCGGAGTGTCCGCATCGTTGCCGTTGTGAACCGATCACTAACTTTGGCTATGGTTAAAGCATGGTTATGGCTTATTCCAAGAAATTTTAAAGTTTCCATACCTCGTAGCGAATCTACAAAATGGTTCGATAATCCCCGGTAGGAGTCCTGCTGCTTCTCGACCTGACTTTTAGCTGCAAGCCCGATCAGAATCATAAATACGATCACAATAGGCATCGTTACAACAAGTATTATTCCACTTGGAGCATCCTGCAACGCTATATAAATAAGAAGAACAACCGGTACAATCGATACGCCGACCATGCGCGGAATGACGAGCTCCACATAGCTGCGAAATTGTGTCACGCCTTCAAGTACAAGTGTTGTCAGGCTGCCTGTACCTTGAACACCAGCAAACCTCGGACCCAATTGAAAAAGCTTATTAATCAAGCTTTGTCTCATCGTAGTGCTTGTCACTGCGGCATAACGCTGCGCAGTCCGCTGCTGCAGGAAAGCCATCAGATGGCGGACTATATAAGCAATAGCGAATATCAGGAGCTTGCCTGCTTGGGTTTCTATGGGAGCACCTGCGAACAATTCAGAGATGACCTCAGCCAATGCTTGGGCAGCGACGATGATACAGCAGCATTGAATCAGTGTGAAAACCGTTATGATGCTCAAGACAGCCCTTATTCCCTTGAACAGCATGAGCTCGCGGCCCATCAGTATTCCAGATGATCCTTTTCATGAATACGCTTATGGAAAACAAAGTAGCTCCAAATCTGATAGCCGAGGACAAAGGGCAGAAGCGATAAAGAAACTATGGCCATAATCTTAAGCGAATAAGCTCCTGATGCGGCATTATGAATCGTTAAGCTGAACGCGCTATCGATAGAGCTGATCATGACACGTGGGAATAGGCCAATAAAAACCGAAGCGACGGACAATCCTATGACAGCTCCAGTCATCCCGAATGCCCATCCATCCTTCTTGAGGCTTATAAACAAGCCGGAGAGTAAGTAAGCTAATGAGCCAAGCGCAGCAGTTAAAGCTAACAAAGCGCTGTGCTGCTCGAACAGATCGGTCATGCCGTAGGTCATGATGGCGAACACAATGAGCAATATCGCAGCAAACGGAAGCAATTTTTTCGCCAGTCCACGTGCCCGTACCTGCAGATCACCCGTGGTGCGCAAAGTGATGAACAATAGTCCATGCAGCTGGCAAAGCGCCACGACACAAATCCCGCCGAGCAGTGTATAGCCGTTGACGATGTCAAGAAAACCTGCCCTCATCTCCATATCGCTGCCGATTGGAACGCCCTTGATCATACCCGAAAAGGCAACGCCCAGCAGGAGAGGCGGGAGGAGACTGCCCAGAAAAATGACGATATCCCATGTTCGTTTCCACTTGTAGCTGTCCAGCTTGCCTCTGAATTCGAAGGCGACTCCGCGTCCAATCAAAGCGAGAAGCACGAGAACAAGTGCAGTATAGTAGCCGCTGAACATCGTCGCATACCAGTGGGGGAAAGCCGCGAACATAGCTCCTCCTGCGGTAATCAGCCACACCTCATTGCCGTCCCAGAATGGACCGATGGAGTTAATTAATACGCGGCGCTCCATATCGGTGCGGGCAAGCAGTGAGGTGGACATCCCGACTCCAAAATCAAACCCCTCCAGGAAAAAGAAACCTATGAATAATACCGCAACCAGTACAAACCATAGCTCATTTAATGACAGCATGATACCCCTCCTCATAAGGATCATTTGATTCATGAGCCGACTTGGCCGAATCAAAGGGTCCCTTTTTAATAATACGAACAAATAACACAACCATAATTATGGCAAGCACCGAATAAATGGCTGTAAATGAGATCAAGGAAAACAATACCTGGCCGGCAGTTACGCTTGGGGAAATCCCGTCTTCGGTCCGCATGAGCCCAAAGACCGTCCACGGTTGGCGTCCAATCTCGGTCATAATCCACCCTGCGGTATTGGCGATAAACGGCAGTGATATACCGGCTATCATTAATCGCATAAACCAGGCAGCAGGCTTTGTCATTTTATTGCGTATCCACAAATAAACGGCATACATTCCGAGTAGTATCATCGCTGATCCGGCAGCCACCATAATTCGGAAGCTCCAGAAGGTCGTGCGTACCGGCGGAATATAGTTTCCTGGTCCGTACTGTTCGGTGTATTGAGCCTGCAGCTCTTGCATACCCTTCACTTCACCGTGAAATTGGCTGTGTGACAAATAGCTGAGCAAATAAGGGATTTTGATTTCGCCACTGTTGGTCTGTTTGTCCGGGTCAATATTCGCAATAACCGTCCAGGCAGCAGGGTCTCCGCTTTTGCCCCATAAGCCTTCGCTGGCAGCCATTTTCATTGGCTGGGTTTTGACCAGATATTGGGCTTGCTGGTGACCAAACAAGGCAACGCCAATGGAGGCAATCATGCCTACTAATGCAGCAATTTGAAACGATTTGCGGAAGAAAGACATGTCCTGCCCTTTAAGCAGCTTCCATGCGCTGATGCCTGTAACCAGAAAAGCTCCGGTTGCAAATGCTCCAAGCAAGGTATGCGGGAACTCGACCCATAATTGTCCGTTTCCTAAGAGGGCAAATATGTCATTCATCTCAGCCCTTCCATTAGCGATGGTAAAGCCGACAGGGCGCTGCATGAATGAATTGGCGGCCAATATCCAGAACGCTGACATTGACGTGCCCAGCGTAACCAGCCAGATGCAGAGCAGATGAAGCTTGGGCGAGAGGCGATCCCAACCAAAGATCCATAGTCCAATGAAGGTAGATTCCATAAAGAAAGCAAGCAATGCCTCAATGGCCAGCGGAGCTCCAAACACATCACCTACGAAGCGGGAGTAATTGGACCAGTTCATGCCGAACTGGAACTCCTGCAATATACCTGTGACAATCCCAATGGCAAAATTGATCAAAAAGAGCTTACCCCAGAATTGAGCCATCTTCTTGTACTCTTCCCGTCCTTTGACCACATAAATGGTTTCCATAATAGCAATTAGCAGAGCGAGACCAATGGAAACAGGGACAAAGAAAAAATGAAAAATAGTTGTTGAAGCAAACTGCGTGCGTGCAAGCATGATTAAATCCATAGTCACTGTCCTCACTTTCTTCAAAAGATTGGGTTTCAGATTTCGCGAATTTCTTGCTCTAATCATGCCAGATTCCTTGTAAAAGGTATGTGATTTAAATCACATAGTAGCTTAAACAAAAAGGGGAAAGAAGACAACGCTATGAATGTCTCGCCCCAATTGTTCACTATGCAAAATCCGTTTTAAATATTCGAAGCCTTCAGACGATAACCGATACCCCAGACAGTCCCAATCATGGCAGCAGCAGCAGGGGACACAGCCTGTAATTTTTCGCGAACTCGCTTAACATGAGAATCTACAGTGCGATGATCCCCATGATCTTCATAGCCCCACACATCACGAAAAAGCTTGTCTCTTGTGCAGGTGATTCCTTCGTTCATCACTAAATATCGCAGCAGCTCATACTCCCTGAGAGTTAAGGAAATCTCACGTCCATCTGCAAGTACTCTGCGGGCATCATGCTCGATAAGAAGATGGGGTAGCATAAATCTGTTTCCGGGTGATTGGGTGGCAGACCAGAATTTACCGGGTTGTGTCCGTTTAAGGATAGCTTGAATTCGGCATGTGAATTCCCTTGGACTAAAAGGTTTGGTCACATAATCATCAACCCCTGCTTTGAAGGCATGGATCGTATCGTCTTCATTATCCTTGGCTGTAAGCATAAGCAGGGGAGTAGTTTTTACTTGCTTGACCATCTGACAAATTTCTAGCCCGCTCAGACCCGGCATCATCCAATCCAGCACAATGATGTCATAATCGTTATCCACCGCTTTATGCAAAGCATCGTTGCCATTGTCGGATTCCTCAACACAAGCTCCGTCTTTCTCCAGATACATGCGTACGATTGTGCGTATACGTTCTTCGTCATCGGCGACCAATACTCTGTATTTGCTTGTCATCTATTATCACCTCACCTGCCTTTTATTGTATCTATCATTTTTCACAAAGGCATGACTACATTGAGCTATTTCAATAACGGAAAGGTGAACAAAGCATGAAGGCTTTGTGAATTCAAATATGATGGAAAACTTTGTGCAGTGATCATTCGCAAATCCCATGTTAAAATGAAACTCTCTTAAACCATTTCTAGCTTTAAGCTGTGCAAATTGGTATTTTGAGAGAATCATAAACAGGCCGAAGCTTCCACAAGAGGCATGGGGGACCCAATCTTTGGGGTGAAGCCGTATTCATGGCCGGGCGCTTGCTCTTTGACCCGAACCCGTCAGCTAACCTCGTAGGCCTTAAAAAAGAGAGGATGTTTGCAATGTTTTTGAAGAAGTCCGTATTAACCGGTTTACTTGCCTTGGGCACGATTATTGGAGCCACGGCTGTTTCGGCTGCACCGTATTCGGTAACAGGCAACGATACGATGTGGACGATAGCCAAGAAGTATGGGATTAGCTTAAGCTCCCTTGTTCAAGCCAATCCACAGGTTACCAATACCAATAATATTTGGCCAGGACTGGTATTGAATATCCCTGGAACAAGCTCAAGTGCACCAGCTCCGCAGGGAACAGGCAACTCAACAGTCACCTCCACCTTTGCGAGTCAAGTGGTAACTTTGGTCAATCAGGAACGTACAAAAGCAGGCTTGAAGACGTTGGCAAGCGACAGTGCTTTGTCGGCTATGGCATTGGATAAAGCGAAGGATATGTATAACAATCATTATTTTGATCATACCTCTCCTACCTATGGCTCCCCCTTTAACATGATGAAATCGTATGGTATCCGATATACGTATGCAGGAGAAAATATTGCCATGGGTCAGAAGACTCCACAGGATGTGATGACTGCCTGGATGAACAGCGCAGGGCATCGACAAAATATTTTGAGCCCTAATTATACGAAAATTGGCGTAGCTTATTATAACGGCGAGTGGGTTCAGGAGTTTATTGCGAATTAAGCTTGTATGCAGGCGTCGCTCTTAAAAAAGACAGTAACCGATTAAGGAATCCATTTCCCTTCGAGTTACTGTCTTTTTGACTATATCAGGATATTAACAGTTCATGTTAGATGAATGTTCTCGAAATAATAACAAGCAGAATGAATAAAACAAGAATTACACCTGTGCTAGTTCCCAGACCCAAACCTGCACAGCTTCCACAACCTACGCCAGCTCCGCCTAAATATCCCATATTTCCAGCCTCCTTCCGTTTGACCTTCTGTATGTTATGATGGTCAGAGGCTGATGGATTGTACTTATACAAAATGTGCGCTTGTAGGGGAGGAACTTGTCGTTCCTGAATTGATAGATTTACATATGCTATGTTGTGGGAGAAGCCGCCAACTGCTCCCATGCTAACCCATAGATCACTCCGAAATAGACGGTTGCCTTCACGGGATCGTCTATTTTCCTTTTATGAAATGAAAATGTCAGCAAGTTGTGATCGTTTGTCTATGTAACTGATTGCCATATTTCATTATATTTAGTACGGTAAGCCGCATTTACGGACAATAGATAACTTATATGCAAAGGGGGATTATCCTTGAAAACATCCAAATGGTTGATCGTGGGATTTCTGCTGCTGCTGCTACTCATCACCGGCTGCCGGAACGAAGCATCCAAACCTAAAGCGATGACGTCCGAGCAGGTCTTCGATTCTTATATGGCTGCGTGGCAAAAGGGACAATATGAAGACATGTATGCGATGCTATCGTCAGATTCCCAAACCAGACTATCGCAAGATCAGTTCGTTAAGCGCTACTTCTCCATTTATGAAGGAATCGGGATGAGTCAGCTGCACATCGAAAGGACAACTCTCCCAGCTCCTACCAAGCCAACTCCTGCGCCAGAGGATAAAGCTACTTATACTTACCATGCTTCACTTATGACGATTGCAGGTCCCATTGAATTTAATTATCAAGCAAAGTTAATCAAGGAAAACTCAACCATGTATTGGAAGATAGACTGGACTCCTTCACTTATTTTCCCTGCTATGAAGGACAATGATAAGGTAACTGTACGTACCTCAAAGGCGATGAGGGGGGAAATATACGATAGGAATGGGGAAGGGCTGGCGATTAATGGCAGCTTGATCATTCTTGGATTAGCCGCTGATCGTTTAGGCCCGGATGCTGAAAAGACGGTTCAATCGGTTGCTCAATATTTGGGATTATCAACGGATGAGGTTAACAAAAAGCTAAAGGCTTCCTGGGTAAAACCCGGTAATTTTGTTCCAATCGGTTCTACCGACGGTAAGGGAGTCATGGCTTTTCAAGGCATAGAGGGCGTCTCCTTTCAGCAAAAAAAGATCCGCACCTACCCACTTGCCGAAGCGGCCGCCCATTTGACTGGCTACGTTCAAGGCATTAACGCAGAGGAGCTGGCCAAGCTGAAAGACCAAGGCTACGGTCCTGATGACCAGTTGGGCAAGGCAGGGTTGGAGCAGCTGTTCGAGAAAAGCTTAAAGGGCCAGGACGGAGTGCGAATCGTGATCATTGATGAGAATGGGGCTACCCGTGAAACGTTGGCATCTAAGGAGACGGTAGCGGGAGAGAATGTCCAAACCACAATCGATAGCGGACTGCAAAGGGCGATCTACGAGCAGTATCAAGGAGATGCGGGTTCTGCCTCTGCTTTACAGCCGCAGAGCGGTGAAATATTGGCATTGGTCAGCAGCCCTGCGTATGATCCTAATCTGTTTGTATCGGGTCTTTCGGCTGAGCAATGGAACAAGTGGAATGGGGATCCTAATATTCCGCTCCTTAACCGTTTTACAAAGCTGTATTCACCGGGCTCGATTTTTAAAACCGTTACAGCGGCCGTAGGCTTGAACGCAGGTGTGTCATCTCCAGATCACGTCAGAAATATTCAAGGCTTATACTGGACAAAGGATGCATCATGGGGAAATTATTATGTAACACGTGATCGGGATGTGCCCAATGAAAATTTACGCGATGCGCTGGTTTTCTCGGATAATATATTTTTTGCTCAGGAAGCGCTTGCGATGGGAAAAGATACATTCTATAATGGCGCCTACAAATTCGGTTTTGGAGAGCCGCTGCCGCTGCCGTACCCATTCCCGCGATCCAGCCTGGCCAATCAGGGGATCAAGAACGACATTCAACTTGCCGATTCGGCTTACGGACAAGGAGAAGTCCAGATGAGTCCGCTTCATGTAGCGTTGTCCTATACGCCTATAATTAACCAAGGCAATGTGATTGCACCGTTATTGGTGAAATCAGCTTCCAACCCGGCTGACACCATATGGAAGCGGGATGTTATTAGACCAGAGGTTGCCGAGATTGTGCGTCAGGATCTCGTGGAGGCCGTCCGGAACCCGAAGGGTTTTGCTCATGGCGCTTACATATCAGGCATGAACATCGCAGGTAAGACAGGTACAGCGGAATTGAAGCAAAAGAAGGGAGAGGACGGGTTGGAGAATGGCTGGTTTATCGAGTTCGATGCCACTCTTAATCAATTACTGCTGACGATGATGGTTGAGGATGTGAAGAAGCGGGGTGGCAGTGGTTATGTGGTAGCCAAAGCGAAAAAGATATTTCTCAAATATGGGAAAACAACATGGTAAGAAGAAAACCAGTACTTAACACGAATCGTGTTAGACTGGTTTTTGTTTATTGCGATATTGTTACCCGTTAACTTAATTTAGGATGAGTTAACCTCCATTCCAGTTTGCAATCATACCTTTAGCCATCTCGATATCGGACTCTCTTCCTGTAATAAGCGCAAACTTGGCCACTACAGCTGGATATGCTGCCCATTGTTCTGCAATATGCTCATGCATACGAGGCCACACCCTACCTCCAAATCTTTCATATCGTTGAAGTAAATCGCGAAGTCCATCGTCACCAAAGAGAGCAAAATAAATGACGAAATCCTTCCCTGGATCGGCACATTCTGCCTCGGTCCAATCAATTAAGCCCGTCACACGCCTCGTCTCATCAACGAGTATGTGAGGGGGGTGCAAATCGCCATGATTTAATGTCGAATGCTCTGGCCAGTATGAGTCTGTGGACAACCATGAATTCCATCTATGTTGTAGTTTTTGGGGAATCGCAAAACTTTGTTTAATTTCCTCGATATTACTGGAAAAGGCTTCGCGTGCATCATTAGGGCTTTTGACTCGAACGCCAGCCTTTGCAGCTACGTCATGATCGATGCCATGCAGTGAGGCCAGCGTCTCAGCGAGAGAGTCAAAGAAAATATCTGGTAGCGATTGCTGCTCATATTGCCAAACATATCCTCCCCCTGCAGGGTCTACTGTCGCAATTGGCACCCCATTGAGCAAAGGATATGCGATCAGCTCTGGAGTAAAAATGCGCCAATCGGGTACATCAATCGAAAGCTTATCACGAACAAGCATAAGCACCCTGCGTTCGTTTTCAGCTCTCTCCCATACATCGGAACGCCTTGGCTTGCGCAGTACCCATGATGTTCCTTTATGATCTGCTGTAAAAGCTACTAGAAAGTCCATTCCTGATTCGTTAATCTCCACTTGCTCTGGGTCCAACTGTAGTCCATGCTTACTTGCATGGGATAACATATCTTTTTTATCATTATGATGATCATTTGGTTGTAATGTTGTCATTTAAAAGTACACTCCTTTTATAAGTAAATTAAAAAAACACAGAGCATCGCTGCCTGTGTAATCGTAATCGAAAAAGGAATGCACTATGGTCCTCTTGCATGTAAAAGAAGATGACTACTCCTGAATTGCTTCAAAGAAAGTCTGTTCTTCTAATATAATAGGGGCACCCGTGGATAGACATACCAATCCCGATTACTCTGCGCACAGACAGAGTCGAATAACAAGCTGCAATTAGTTGCATTGCTTTCTCAATCGGGAATAATTTATCACACGTAACCCTCCATTCAAAAAGAATATGTAAATTTTAACATAGACATCTGGCTATATCAACTGACCAACTCATTGATTAATTTGAGGGTTAAGTCATTGGCGAAAATTGGTTCTCATAAGGTATAATTGAAAAATATTTCATAGCAAAAGACCATAGACTGTGACTCGAAGGAGGAGATAAGATGCTTAGGAGAAAATGTCTGGCCGCTTATTTCGCTTCATGGACGATCGTACTGTTGATTTCGTTTCCATTCATGGCTGTGGGAGGGGCAGCTTGGTATGCGGCTAGCAACTATGCATCGTGGGCCTCTGTCATTGCCTTGTATGCGGTACCGAGTATATTTCTTTACGGCATCCTTGTTTCATCAATTACGGAAGTAGCAATTAGAAAATTGAAGGTAATGGGTTCGGGCGAATGGTTAATATCCGGTTTTATCCACGTTGTCCTTGGGTTCTTATTTGGTATTATATTTCAATCTTCTTTATTTAGCATCATGGGTGGCACAGTGGCGATTCTTTTTTTCGGTTTTGACAGGCTGATCCTCCGTTTCTTGCCACTTGTCAAGCGGGGAACGCGCGTACTGCTAATGGCTGCGCCTCTTGTTCTTTTTGGGATTTTTGTGGGTACTTTACACGTGTCTTCACCGCCGAAGCCACCGTTTACCGCCGTGGATGCAGTCAATTTTGCGACTTCAGGCAGCGGGACCACCATCGATAGATTCCCCAAACAAGTCGGAATGCAGAAATTACAGGTCGACGGCTATGATGTTGAAAGAGAAACGGCGATTGAGGAAACTGACGTAAAGGAACAGTACATAGTTCATTTCATTGAGCGTTGGAGTAAAGAAGGAGTAACCGGAGAACAGCAGATGCTCTATGAAATCAGCCGTGGGACGATGGGAGGGAAAGGGGGAAGTGGCACGGAACCTCCCTACCTGCGTACACAATAGGAAGAATAAGATAGGAGGTCACTTTGGCTAAAATCGGAACCATCATTTTTCTGAACGGCACTTCTAGTGCAGGGAAAACAAGTATTTCTAAAGAGCTTATTCAGCTGCTTGACGAAGATTTTATTTACTTATCTGTCGATAATGCGATTGCTGGTGTCAATGACATGTTGATGAGTATGTTTGGCGATCACATATCCAGAGAAGAAATAGAAACAATTGAAATAGAAGAAATGATAGAAAATCCAGTCATAACACTTTTTCATCATTATATGATGGCTTTTTCAAGGGTAGGCAAGAATATGATTGTTGATCACGTGCTGATTGAGCCAAGCTGGTTGGAGGAATGTGTTCAATTATTACATAGTACACAATCATTTTTTATCGGTGTTCACTGTCCACTTGATGAACTGGAACGAAGAGAACGAGAACGAGGAGATAGACCAATTGGACTCGCCAAAGCCCAATTTGATATCGTACACCAACATCATAGATATGATCTTGAAATCGATACGCATGATAATTCAATCAAGGAATGTGCAATTACGATCAAAGAATTTATTTTAACCAATCAACCACGAGCTTTCAAAGAGCTTAGAAGTCATTAGTTTGGTAGCAATGAGAGCTATTTGCCTGAAACCATACCAAATAATGGAATTCATTTTCTGAGGAGCGGGTAGTTTGGAGGATCATATAACGAGCTTATTTAAATGTATACCCAAGTTAAAGACAGGCAATCGATTTATTGTAGGAATAGACGGACTAAGTCGTTCGGGAAAAACGACACTCGTAGAGAAGTTTAGTCGGAATTTGACCGGGGAGCACATCGAGGTTTGCATCTTTCATATAGACGATTATATTGTGGAACGTAGCAAACGTTACGATACAGGCTCTGAAGAGTGGTTTGAATATTATCACTTACAGTGGGACACTGAATGGTTAAAGCGAAATTTGTTCAAGAAACTAAAGGAAACTAGCCAGCTCAAGCTCCCCATATACGATAATGAATCTGATACACATCGCTTACAAAACATAATAATTCCCGAGACATGCGTTAATGTCATAGAAGGAGTTTTTCTGCAACGTGAGGAGTGGAGAGGTTTATACGATTATATCGTTTATCTGGATTGCCCACGGAATAAAAGGTTATTACGTGAAAGTGAACTCACCCAAAGGAACATGGAAAAGATGAGAAACCGATATTGGAAGGCAGAAGATTATTATTTACAGACAGTCCTCCCAACAAAACAAGCTCATTTGGTTCTAAACAATTAATGGAGCAGCCATATGTCATTAGGACAAGATTATTGCAAGAAAGCACTTACTTAGGGTAGGTGCTTTTTAATTTTGTAAACAAACCATACATAAGAAAATATATATTCGATGAATGTGGGAATTTCCGTATTTAGGAATACAGTGTCTACTTACGCAATCACCCGAAAATAAGCAATAAACTGAGAAATATGAAGCTACTAGCAGGAATATCCAGATAAACAAGCAAAAATAGGTAAAAATAGACTTTGATAAAGATTCTCATTCTCATAGTAGTTAGATATAATACTACCTGTGAGGTGTTATGATGGATTCCGTTACCGAATTATTGTGCCATTTTGGTTTTAGCAAAAATGAAGCACGGGTGTATGTGGCATTGATGCAGGAAACTTCGGCGACTGGTTATCAAATCAGCAAAAACACGGGTATATCGCGGGCTGAAGTATACCGGGTACTGGGCAACCTTGCAGATAAAGGCGCAGTTGTGTGGCAGCAGACGGAACCCGCTTTGTACATGGCGGTTGAGCCAGAATCTTATCTGGATCGTCTTGAATCCCAATTCAATCACAATCTTCAGAAGGTGCGTGAAGAATTGAAGGAGATCAATCGGCAAACAAGCAACGATACGATCGTGTATATCAAGGGATACGATCATATATTGCACAAGGCCAAAGAGATGATCGCTTCCACACGGTACGAGCTATATATCCGCTGCGGTGCGACACTTGCTGCTCTGCTGCAGGATGATTTGAAAAAGCTGTCCGACAGGGGGGTGAAGGTACGAATACTAGCGTATGGCGATTTTTCGATGGAAGGTATCCAAGTCGTGACGCATCCGCTTCGTCATGATGAAGTTCACCGCCATAGGGTATCACAGCTGCTGCTGATCAGCGATATCCGTAAAATGCTGGTAGGTCAGCTGGAGCCTGAGAGTTCAGGCACGGTAATGGGTACATACAGTGAAAGCCCGGAAATTATACATATTATGCGGGAAATGATGCGATCGGGCTTCCATTTGACAATTTTGGCGAACGAAAGCGATGTCCTCTCCCGATTTATGGGGGAACACGAGCTGTTCCAGGAAATCTATAAGGATGGTTCGATCCTGAGGTACGAATAGCCTGTCGACGTGGTCGGCAGCCATTTTTTTGCTTGTACATTGAGAATAATAATCATTATCTTGAAGGAGAGATACTTATGCATGCATCCGAATTGAACGAAATTGAAGTGAAAAATCTGGTGAAAAAGCATTGGAACGGCCGCGCCGCTGAATTCGACCAGGGGCCGAGCCACGGTTTGTTAAATGAGGAGCAGCATCAGGCATGGGTAGCCGTGTTAAGTAAGTTAGCTGGCAGCGAACCATTAAAGGTGCTCGATCTGGGCTGCGGCACAGGGTTCCTTTCCTTACTGCTCGCTAATATGGGACATGACGTTACAGGTCTTGATTTTGCCGAAGAAATGCTGCAGCTCGCTCGTGCAAAAGCAGATCAAGCTGGTTTGCCAATCAACTTCCTGTCGGGAGATGCTGAGCATACCGGTCTGCCAGAAGGTGCATACGATCTGATCGTTGCTCGTCATTTGATCTGGACGCTGCCCCATCCTGCTGACGCTGTAGAGGAATGGACGCGTTTACTTAAACCACAGGGACGTATCGCTTTGGTGGAAGGGCAGTGGGAGAATCAGGATGTGAAGGAGGAATACGAACAGATTCGCAGCCGGCTTCCGTTCTATGGCGGTCAACCGAGCGAACAGCTTGCTTCGTTTTTCCGCTCTAAAGGTCTGAATGAGGTTGCCATCCAACCACTGATGGAAGCGGCGCTGTGGGGCGGCATGCCTAAGCATCCACGTTATCTCGTTATTGCCCAGCGCTAGTAACAGTCGTCGGTCCTTGTGTCCGGCATAATCCAATCATACATAATCGGGGGAATCAGCAATCATGGTATTTTCACATAAAAGAAACCGTTGGACCACGGCTTGCATGGCCTTGCTGCTCGTGGTATTGACCGCTTGCACGCAACAGCCTGCGGCCCAACCAGCTACTACAGCCGTACCTCAGCAAAGTGATAAAGGGGCGGTGAGTACAGACAAGACCAAGGATCAGCTAGTTATTGTACAAACGAATGAAACCAGAGATTTTACAACAATTGATCCTTATCAAAAAGATATAACGCTTCCGCGGACATTGATTTTCGATACGCTGCTGGTCAGAGGTCAGGATGGCAAGTTGGCTCCGTCGCTTGCGGAAAGCTACGAGTTCAAAGATAACAACTGGAGAATCAAGGTTAAAAAGGGAATTACGTTCCATAATGGCGATACCCTGAATGCTCAATCGGTCAAGGCGACAATCGATAAACTGATGTCTGCAGAGGTTCCCAAGAGCACATTCAAAACACTGCTCGATGGTGTGACGGGAACGAACATTGTTGACGAGTACACGGTCGATATTATAACATCCTCGCCCAACTACGCTTTGATTAATTTTATGGTTGACCTGCCAATTTTATCGGCTAAACAGCTTGCGAACGGTGACGAGTACAAAACACAGCTGGTAGGAACAGGCCCCTATGTATTAAGCGATTGGAAGCGTGGGGAAGTCGCTACGCTGAAGGAAGCTCCGAACTACTGGGGAAAACGCCCGCCGTTCAAGTCCGTCGTTATCAAAAATGTAACAGACGAAGCTACTCGTATGGCAGAGCTGCTGAGCGGTAATGCAGATATCGCTTCTGATCTTTCATCCACATCAATCAAGCGCGTTCAAGGGCAGTCCGGCTATCAGATTGTATCCGAGCCCGGATTCCGTGTAACCTGGCAAAGCTATTTCTTTAAAGCACCTTTTGACAATGCCAAGGTCCGTGAAGCTCTTTATTATGGAATCGACAAAGGAACATTGGCCAAAAATATGTATGGCGAATTTGCTTTGCCCGCTGTAGCTCCAGTTACTAAAGCAGGCTCCGGCTTCGTAGAAGCGTATCCTTTAAGTGACTACAATCCGGAAAAAGCCAAGTCTTTGCTAGCTGAGTCTGGTGTTGCTACGCCGATATCCGTTAACCTGGATGTTACGCAGCGAGATATCGATACTGCACAGGTGCTGCAGGCGCAGCTGAAAAAGATCGGAATCGAAGCGAAAATTAATTTGATGGAAATCGGACCCATGCTGGATCCCAAACGCTACGAGCAAAGCAATGCTGGATCGATTCTACTATTCTCGGGCTACGATAATCCAGATCGTGAGCTATATCGGATACTGGTAGCAGCGTTCAGTCAAAAATCACTCTACAAAACATTCGGCTACCAGCTGGATTCGCAGGTCGAGCAATGGATCAAGGATTATGCCGCTGAACCGGATGAGAAAAAACGATTGGCCTTATCCAAGCAAATTCTTGATAAATCCAAACAAGGGTCCCCGGTCAACTGGCTGATGTTCCCTCCTAATATTTACGGATTATCCAGCAATATCGATTGGAAGCCAGATGGAACAGGCAGAATCGATATTCATCAGATCAAGGTGAAATAGGATGCATCAGGGAATGAAAGCGGCCGTACAACGTCTTGTTGTCGGCCTTTCCATCTTGCTTACGGTATCCAGTATTTTATTCTTTGTGTCCAGCGCGATGGGCGATCCCATTCATTCTCTGCTTCCCCATGATGCTACGGAGGCAGAGAAGGATTTGCTGCGCAAAACGCTGGGTCTGGATGCTCCGGCGTTGGTAAGGTTCGGCTTGTATATTCTGAAGACGATAACGCTTCAATTCGGCAATTCTTATAAGCTCGGTGAACCCGTGCTGGATATTGCTCTTCCTTACTTATGGGCAACGATGAAGCTAATCGTTCTCGTGCTGCCTATTGGTATTGTCGGTGGGATCGGTGTCGGCTTTCTCGGCCTCTATTTACCGACTAAGCTGGACAGTCAATTGAATAAAGCACTGCTGATGCTGCACTCGATACCGGGTTTTGTTCCCTGCATCCTGGCTATTGAGCTGTTCAGTGTACATCTAAAGTGGTTTCCTCCCTCGGGTAGTCAGGGAATTCAATCGCTGGTGCTGCCGGTGCTGCTGCTTGCGGGTGCAGAAGCTATCAAGATTGGTCTGTTGTTCCGCTCCAAGCTGCAGGAGGTAGCCAAAGAAAAATTTGTTGTAACCGCGAGAGCTAAAAACGTAAGCACCTTCCGCTTTAGTGTTCACTATTTGCTGCGTCCAGCTCTGTCGCTTATCTTTTCCTTTGTATCGATACAGGTGGGAGTTCTGCTTAGCAGCACGATCGTTGTAGAGACGATTTTTTCTTACCCGGGCATCGGCAATTTGACGGTGGGAGCTATCGCCAGTCACGATCTCCCGCTTATACAGGCATGCTTGGTTTTTACAACGCTTTTGTTTATTTTCTCGCGATTTTTGCTGGATATGCTTCATCCGCTCATTGACCCAAGGGTTAAACAAAATCAGGTGTGGGAGCGAAAAGAATAGTGAACATTTCAAACCGCTACTGGATGATACTGCTATCCTCAGCTGTCGTATTTATCGTATTGTCTCTCATCTATATGCAAGGGTTCGCACATGATCCGACTGCTCCATTCGAGGGTCCAAAGCTGGATCCGCCCTCGGCCGATTTTTGGCTCGGTACCGATCACCTTGGTAGGGATGTGAGCAGCCGGCTTATATATGCGACCTATCTGACACTTGGACTGGCGCTGCTCGCGGTACTGCTGGCTATGACGGCAGGTACGCTGCTCGGCATGCTGGCCGGGTATAACGTAGTGCCTTTGCTGACACCGCTAATTTTGTTTGTCGGGCAAATTTCAATCGTATTTCCGGTTCGTATGCTGCCGCTGCTCATTATTACGATATTTGGCAACGGACCGCTGGGAATGGTTCTATCGATGGCTTTTTCCATCTGGGGTCAATTTTTTTGGCTTATTCATGACGAAACGAAAGCACTGCGGGGAAGGGGATTTATTCGGGCAGGCTTTATGCTCGGCAGCAGCAAGTGGGGCATAGTTCGTCTGCATATTTTACCTCATCTGCTGCCCACCGTCGTGCTGCTATCCACCATCTGCTTCCGTACGGCGATTGGTGTGATCTCTACGTTAAGCTTTCTCGGGATTGGTATCAGTCCGCCGACACCGACATGGGGATCGATGATTGCGGATGGACATCCTTATATTATACAGGCCTGGTGGACGATCGTATTTCCGACATTGGCGTTGGCCTGCTCGATATTAATGGTCAATAGCATCGGCAGCAAGCTTGAACAAAGATGGAAGCATGCCGATACATCGAAACTGGAAGGGCGGGAAATCGGTGAGCTCAATACCACAACCTCTATTTGAGATCAGCGGGCTTCACACAGGCATTACGAAACCTGAAAACGGTCGGTGTCTGTTACAAGATGTCAGCTTTCATATTGACCAAGGAGAAACGGTAGCCGTAGTTGGTGAGAGCGGCTGCGGCAAGAGCACACTGGCACTATCGATTATGGGTTTGCTGGAAGCACCGCTTGGTATTCAATCCGGCCGTATTCGTCTGCAGGACCGGGATCTGCTGCAAATATCCAAAAAGGAAATGAAGCGAGTACGTGGGACCGAGATTGCGATTGTGTTTCAGGACCCGATGAGTGCATTTCACCCTATGATCCCGCTTGGTGCCCAACTGATGGAATGCTTAAAAACTGGCGACCGACGGGTCCGAATCTCCCGTTGTCTTGATATGTTAGATCGTGTAGGCCTGCCTGATCCTGGAAAGCAGATGAAAAGCTACTCCTTCGAGCTGAGTGGAGGTATGCTGCAGCGGGTGATGATCGCGATGGCGCTGCTCAATGGGCCCAAGCTGTTAATCGCAGATGAGCCGACGACTGCCCTTGACGTTACCGTACAGGCAAGTATATTACGTTTGCTTAAGGACATACAGCAGGAATTTGGTATGGGTATGCTGTTCATCTCTCACGATTTGGGTGTTGTCTCTGAATTGGCGGATCGCATCGTTGTGATGCGCCAGGGCCAGGTCGTCGAGTACGGGGAGGCTTCCTGCCTGTTAGATAATCCGACCCATCCCTATACGCGTCATTTGCTGGAGATGGTGCCCGTATTGGGACGCTCGCTTCCAGCAAAGGTACTGACCTACGATCAGCATGTGCTGCAGACTGAGGTCGTTGAGGCTATTTAATTAAGCTGGCGAGGCTGGCGTATACAGAAGGTGGCGGATGCAAATGCTGGCTGCAAAGCATATACAAAAACAATATATACAGCGCCACTGGTTCGGGCCTCCGTCGGTGACCGAAGCGGTTAACAAAGTTACGCTTGAGCTGCGTGCCGGGGAAACAGTTGGGCTGGTTGGAGAAAGCGGAAGCGGTAAAAGTACACTGGCTCGCTGCATGGCTATGCTTGAACCGATAACAGAAGGCAGTTTGACATGGAACGATAAGGATATAACACAAATATCGTTTGAAGAGTCAAGAGCGCTGAGACGTAACATCCAGCTTATATTTCAGGACCCTGTGGACGCCTTGAACCCAAGGCTGACCATCGAACGGATTTTGATGGAGCCACTCTACCACTTCGCCATCGGTAGCTTGCAGGATCGTAAGCATCAAGCGAGACAGGCGATTGAACGGGTCGGCTTGAACAGGGATCATCTCAGCCGCTACCCGACGGAATTAAGCCGTGGGCAATGTCAGCGTGTCAATATTGCCAGAGCATTGATGATTGACCCGCAAATTCTGATCTGTGACGAGATTATTTCTGCGCTCGATGTTTCCACAGGAGCACAAATCATCCGCTTGCTGCTCGATTTGCAGCAGCAATTCGGATATGGATATTTATTCATTTCTCATGATCTGGCCAGGGTCATGCAGGTGAGTCACCGAATCGCCGTCATGTATAAAGGGGAAATCGTGGAAACACGTGCAAGCAGCGGGTTCCATCTGGAGGCGGAGCATCCGTACACGCTCAGCTTGCTGGCTGCGGTACCCAAGCTCCGCTCCTCTGCGTTCTAAAGCTTACGGCCCGTAAGCTCTATATTAACAATGTATATTATTAATGAGGTTAACAATATAGGTAGCATTTAATGACAATGATACTAACTATAGACCGCCCAAATGGTGGTCTTTTTGCATGTTCAGAGACTTTGCTGGCAAGACTGTGGACTGTGGAAACATTCGCTATAACCAAATTTACCGTTGCTAACCATTCTCCTGTCATGTAAAAGTAGTTAAAGGCGAAAAGCTGCGTGCCGTTTATATTCGGTTTATACAAGTGCGATATACTTCTTGCATAAGCCTTGGCCGTATGGCCGGAGCTCAAATTCTATGAGGTGATTCCTATCGAAAAAACGAAAACAAACAACAAAACCTTGATCCTGATCGGACTATTGATCGGGCTGATTTTTGCTGAGCTTGACGAGACGATTGTCTCCACGGCGATGCCGACGATCATCCGCGAATTGCATGGCTTGTCCTTGTATGGCTGGGTCGCAGGTGTCTACATGCTGACACTGACGATGTTTATGCCAATCCTTGGCAAGCTGGCCGATTTGTACGGTCGTAGGCGCATTTATCTGATATGTATCGGTCTGTTTATTGCAGGCTCGATTGTCAGCGGTATGGCATCGTCGATGACGATACTGCTGATCGGCCGAGGCATTCAAGGAATCGGGGCCGGAGGCTTGATGCCGCTCGCGCTGGTCATTATCGGCGAGGCCTATCCACTTGAACAACGGGCTAAGATCCAAAGTCTGTTCGGGCCAATGATGATTATTCCGCAGCTATTGGGACCGACTGTGGGTGGTTACATCGTCGGTAATATTGACTGGCACTGGGTATTTCTGATCAATATTCCAATCGGACTGCTCGCAGCGCTTTTTGTAGCCAAGGGCATGCAAGAATCGATTGGAAACGAGAAGCGGTATATCGACTGGGCGGGTGCGTGCACGCTCATATTGGCGCTGCTTTCACTGCTTCTGACACCAGTACTGATCGATAATCAGGGCTACGCCTGGTCGTCGCCGATCATTATTGGACTGCTGAGCTTGTCAGCGCTGCTGTTCGCACTGTTGGTATGGATCGAAGCCAAAGCCAAGGAGCCGATCATCCCGCTGCATCTGTTCCGCAACCGTAATGTAGTCGTGTTATCACTGCTAGTATTTATCCTGATGCTCGGAATTATGGGTGGGATGGCCACATTCCCATTTTTTGCACAGCATGTAATGGGGCTGACGCCGACGGAAGCTGGTTATTTGATGCTGGCATTTATGGCAGGGGCAATTCCGGCAAGCATTGTGAACGGGTTTCTGATCACGCGGGTAGCGTACCGCAGCCTGTTTATCGTATCATTTTTGCTGCCAATCGCTGGTTTCCTGATGCTGACGCAGATCGGCGTCGCGACAACCTGGCTTTACATCGTCGGCGCATTTTTTGTACTCGGCGTCGGACTCGGCGCACTGTTCGGCGGAGACAACCTGATTGTTCAGGAGTCGGTAGATGCCAAAGACAGCGGTATTGCCCTGTCAACAGTCCAGTTGTTCCAATCGCTTGGCGCGACCATCGGTCTCAGTATTTTTGGCAGCCTTCTGTCCAAGCACATTAAGGATGGAATCGCTGCACTTGACAGCCGACTTCCTGCTGATGCGGCGGCTAATATTGAGACAGGTAACATTCCCGCAGATCTGCCAGCAGCTTTGCTGCACGATATCAAGCAGGTATTCAGTTATTCATTTCAGAATATGTTCGTGATCTCACTCGTATTTGCAATTGCCGCTTTTATTCTCTGCTGGTTTTTGAAGAAAGAGGTACTGTCTAAGAAAGCCGAAGAGGGGATGGGAACGGAAAGCGGAGCGGGCGCAGGTTGATAAATCGGAAATAAGTTTTCAGAAAATGCTTGTATTTGAATCTTGCTCTGGATAACTGTGACAATAATATCCCCTCTTTGAACTTTTATACTTATACCATGATCCTTGCGTCTAATGGTTATAAGAAATGTTCAAAAGAGGGGATGGTTTTGCAATAGGCTTAAATAAATATCGTTTATAGAGTCGCAAGGTAATCGTCGAGTTGGCCGAAGGTTCCGGCAAAGCCTTGCTGCATAGATTCATGCATGGAATGGAAAAATTGGATTTCTTCCTCAGTAGCGTTAATTGGGCCTCCCCGCAAGGTTATTGTCGTTGTACCTTCTTCCTCAGTGAACGTGAACACATTATAAATTTCCAGTGGAAAGGTTTGGGTTTGGCTAAAGGGCGCTCGGACAATATTACCTTCCTCATCAGAAAATGAATTGACGAACACAATCCTTTCAGGGGAAACGATTTCGTGATACACAAACTTACCCCACATTTCGTGGCCATCAGCGGCCTTCATACAATAATGAAATATGCCGCCTGGACGGATATCCGCCTGAGCTACATGGATCGTAAACCCAGTGGGTCCCCACCAATGCTTCAGGTGATCTGCATCGGTCCATACCTTAAATACAAGCTCACGAGGTGCATTGAAGGTACGGGTAATGACCAAATCGTATTCAGGGTTTGTTGTTTGTTGTTCGGACATGTTAATGCCTCCTAATTTGTGTGTTTGTAAGGAAATAAGGAATACCAAATATGTTAAGTTATTTGGCATGATTCCGTGAAGCTGCCCTTAGTCTTTTGTGATATAGAACATAGGAGCCAATAATGACCAGGTAACCGATCAGGAAAAACACCAATCCGCCTGGAGGGTCGCCGACAGCTATTGTTGAGTACATGGCACCTGTCAGATCGATCACAAAACCGGCATAAGCCCATTCCTTAACCCTCGGAAAGCCAGGAACAAGTATCGCTACCACCCCTAATAATTTGGCAACACCCAGGAAGGGCAGAAGATAAGCAGGATATCCTAAATGGGCAAATAGTACAACTGCATCAGGAGCAGACAAGAGATCCGGAATAGCACCGACACCCATTAACGCTAACATCAATACAGTGAAAACCCAGTAAAATATGTTGATTCTTCTCATTGATTATCGGTTCCTCCTTGGCGTTATATACACAGGAATGCATTCAATACGCGAGTTATGATGAGCTCACGATCCTTCTATGGATGTAAGGGTGCTGCTCGAAACTTGATCTTCTTTCAACATTACATTCTTCCTATTTCTTAACAACTATACTGTTTGGCAGGACTACTGCTTGTCGTCATGATTCACTCCCTTTCTTTGCAGCTCCTGCAAGTAATCATCCAATCGATCGAATCTTTCTTCCCAGATATGGCGGTAGGACTCCATCCACGTATCCAACTCCTTAAATGGTTCAGACCGCAGCTTGTAGATTCGCCGATTAGCGACCGCATTCACTTCAACAAGCCCGGCATCACAAAGCACACGGAGATGTTTGGATGTTTGCGGTTGGTTGAGGCCGAGTTGATCGGCAACTTCCCCAACGGATAGGGGACCCTTACGTAAAAGTTCAACTATGTGTAATCGATTTGGCTCGGCAAGAGCACTAAAAGTAGAATTCATGCTTTTAATATACTTTAATAGGAATATTCCTGTCAAGGAATGTTTGTAATTCATAAACCGTATACGATCGTATAATTACGGCACCGTATTTCCTTATGCTATAGTCTGATAGTCAAAACAATAGAGGTAAAGGGGCGTGAGTGAGCAAATGAGAGGGCAGTGAATGTTGATGGCATCATGGCTGCCTGCTCTATGCGGCCAAGTCTTCCGTGTCATTTAGCGGGGTTCGATTGCTGCCCAATATTGATTTTATCATCCAATTGATCAAGGAGGACATTTCATTGACTCAACGTTTATACCGAACACCTATGAAGCTGTCGCTATCGATGGCACTGCTAGTTGCCTGGTCGGGCACAGCAGCAGGAATTGGGGGCATGCCAGCAGCCGAGGCAGCGACTGCTCCTGCAAAGCTTATCGTGTACGACGACCAGCTGCGCAATTCTTTCAACGACTACAGCTGGGCAAAGCATTCTTTATCGGAATCGACAACTCGCCATGCTGGAACCAAATCGATTCGGATGATACCGAACAACGACGATGGTCTATACTTGTATAACGATCGCATCCTTCATGTTTCCGACTATCCGGTTCTTGAGCTATGGTCTAATGGTGGTAAAGGAAACGCACAGAAAATCGAAGTTGTCATGCAAGCGGGTGGTCAGCCGGTCGCCATCCAACAGCTTGATCCAGCTGTGTTCAAGTCCGGTACGTGGCAGAAAACCAGCATTGATCTTAGTAAGCTGAACATGCCAAACGGCATCTTTGACGGCATTCTCATCCGCGGTACCGTATCTGGTCAACAGCCGGAGGTTTATTTCGATGATCTCGTCTTGAATGGTGGCGGGGTCGTCCAAGAGCAGAAGCTCACAAGCATCTCGATGTCATCTGTTTCACTAAATCTTAAAAAAGGGCAGGAAGGCGCTTTGAGTATTACTGCGACCTATTCCGACGGAAAGACGACTCCGGTTCCCCAAGGTATTACATGGAGCACTAACGACCCTGCCGTCGTTTCCGTCAACGCTGCAGGCAAAGTTGTAGGTCAGAGGAGAGGATCAGCGATCCTGACGGCGCAGTATGGCGGGTTCTCTGCCACGTCGACGATTACCGTATCCGACGATGTGGTCGTGATGACGGGAATTGAAGCATCGCCATCGCAAATGGAGCTGAAGCCTAGCGATGCAGGAATGCTCGCTGTAACGGCTTCTTATTCCAACGGAACGAAGATTCCACTCACACAAGGTTTGCAATGGAGCTCCTCTAATGAAGGCATCTCCTCCGTAACGAATGGAAAAGTGACGGCACTTCAGCCTGGCTCCTCCGTCATTACTGCGGTATATGGTTCCTATAGCGCTAATGTGAACGTTACCGTTACGGATGTTGCTCTGCCGCCGGAGGATGACGGGCAGAAGGGCATCAAGATTTACGAAGATACGCTTAATTCGGCATTTCAGGATTACAGCTGGGCGCCGCACAGCTTGAACGAAGAGTCCAAGGTGCATACAGGTAAAAAGGCTGTTGTTTTCGACCCGAGCCAACGAGGCGGTCTTTATTTGTTCAAGGATAACGGGTCTGTTAACGTAAAAGATTATGATCGGCTCGAATTCTGGATAAACGGTGGCGAAGGGGGTGGACAGCAGCTGGAGCTTGTGTTCAATTCGGGCGGTCAAGCCGCAGGGCAGATTAATATTAGCAGTCTGATCGAAAGTGGACGTATTCCAGCTAACGGATGGGTCAAGGTTCAAATTAGTTTACCCGGGTTGAAAATAAAGGATAACCTGTTCGACGGATTGCTGTTCCGTGGTTTGACTGACGGCGTGCAAAGCAAAGTTTACCTCGACGACATTCGACTGCTGGAGAAGTACGTAGCGCCTCCGGCATTGGTGGAAGGCGTTCTGTCACAATATGGCATGGTATTGGCGCCAGGAGACAGCTCCAAGCTGACGTTTGAAGCGCGTTACTCGAATAGCACGAGCGCAGACGTCAGCGACAAGACAACTTGGACCTCGAGTGATCCGAGTATAATCACAGTTAACAAAGGCTCGCTCACTGCTGCTGGCAGCGGCCTTTCAAAGATTACCGCCAGCTTCGGCTCGGCAAGTGCATCGATGTACATTCAGGTCGTGTCGAATACGCCAGAGGCTGTCTATACGGACGGAATGGCAGCCGGTTACAGCGATTGGAGCTGGGGCACGCAGAACTTTGGCAACACGCAGCCGACAGCTTCCGGGTCGAAATCCATTTCGTTCGTAGCTAAAGGCTATGAAGGCATATGGCTGCATCGTAATATGAAAATGGATTTGACCAACTATTACGGCTTGAAGTTAAAGCTGCATGGTGGATCGACTGGTGGACAGCAGCTGCGTGTCAACCTGATGGACGACCACAATTTCGTTGGTGAGTTTGATCTGACGAACGTATTGCCGAACGGCGTACCTGCGAATCAGTGGACAGAAGTGAAGCTGAAATTTGCCGACTTGGGGGTAAGTACCCTTAATCTTGACGGCATTGTCGTTGCAGCGTGGGGTGAGAAGAACCAAGGTACGGTCTATATCGACGATATTGAATTGTTGAAAACAACATCGATCGTCAACCTGCCTGCTCCTGAGCTGCCTACGGTCAAAGTGGCTATCGATTCGACGAAGGAGCGCAGAACGCTTAGTCCTGGCATTTTTGGTGTCAACTTTGAGGATTCTCCAACGGAAGGACATTCCACGATGAAATTCCCGATCAAGCGTTGGGGTGGCAATGCGATGACTCGTTATAATTGGGAAATCGATACGACAAATCGGGGTGGTGATTGGTACTTTCTGAACGTTCCCTACGACAATCCGGATGCGTCCAAGCTGCCGAACGGCTCCTTATCCGACCGTTTCATTCAGGATTCGAAGACCGCTGGTACCGAGGTGCTGCTGCAGGTTCCGACGATCGGTTGGACACCGAAGGATCGTAAAATCAGTTGGAGCTATTCAATAGCGAAGTACGGTGCACAGCAGAGCAACGAGTGCGACTGGCATGAAGCATGGTGCCGTCCGGATGCTGGTAACGGCAAGCTCAAGGACGGCAGCTACGTAACTGGCAACAAGCCGGAGGACACATCGAAGCAGGTCGGACCGGATTTCATTGCCAAATGGATTAAACATATTCAAGATCGGTTTGGCCCTTATGTGCACAATTACGCGCTCGACAACGAGCCTATGCTGTGGCCGCATTCTCATTGGGATGTACATCCGGGCATGACGACCTATGATGAAATATGGAATTATACGAAAGCCTACGGTGAAGCGATAAAGGCGGCCGATCCAGAGGCCAACATCTTTGGTCCGGTGCCGTGGGGCTGGTGCGAATATTTCTACTCCGCGAAGGATGGCTGCTCTCCTGGAGCCGATATGCAGGCTCACGAAGGCAAGCCATATATGGAATGGCTGCTTGGCAAGGTGGAAGAGTACCGCCAACAGACCGGCAAGCGTTTGATCGATACGCTTGATATTCACTATTATCCAGCAGAGAATAACATCGCATTCTCCAGTGATGAGACGTCAGCCATGACCAAACGCCGCTTTAACTCTCTCAAATCGTTGTACGATCCGAACTTCGTGGACGCTTCCTCCTGGATTCAGGAGCCGGTGAAGCTGATTCCGAGGATGCATGATATTATCGCCCGTAATGCACCGGGTATGAAGCTGTCGATTTCCGAGTACAACTTCGGAGATGGCAGTGGTATTGGCAGCGGCTTGGCACAAGCCGAAGCGCTCGCGTTGTTCGCCCGTGAAGGCGTCGATTATGCCATGCGTTGGGGCGGTTTGCAGGGTAATACGCCACTTGAGGACGCCTTCAAGCTGTTCTTGAATTATGACGGGCAAGGCAGCCGAATCGAAGGCGACGTCGTCAGCACTGTCAGCTCCAACCTGGATGCAGTCGGAACGTACACGATCGTATCCAGTCAAGGTAAGAAATACGTACTTCTGTTCAACAAGGACATTGCTCCACGTGTTGCGAATGTGCAAGCCGATGTATCACTGAATGCTTCGGCACAAATATACCGCTTCGAAGCGCAAAAGCGTTTGGCTCCGGCAGGTACTGTGAAAGGCAGTGCGGAAGGCCTATCGTTAACACTCCCAGCAAAGTCAGCGACGTTGGTTGTGATACCTTAGCATTCACCAATACAATAAAATACCGTAAATTGGAGGTTGCCAACATGTCAACACTGTATGAAGTGTGGTGCTACCATCATTCCTTTGATAGTTGAATGTATACAAATCGACAGAGCACAGCTCCGAAGGGAGGAAAAAATGCTAATAAACCAGATCAGCAAGCTCATCAAGTCGGCGAATACTATCGGTCGAGGGAAATATAGGGCAGTTGATCCAAGCAATTCGGACAATAATGTCCAGAAATTTGTGAGGAGTCTGGAATTGTCCGACGAAGAGATCCTGAATACATTTCAACTGACTTTAAACGGTAAACATTTAACAGATGAACAAGCTCGTCATTTTATTGCTATTGTTCGTCAAGAAAAAGGCCGATATCAGGCAGAGCAGAATTAGAAGAAGGAAACCAAATGGTTTGTTTAAAGCAGATGGAATTGAGATCCGTTCCATGTGAAAAATAAATAATGAGAAAAAAGCCGTGCATTTTCTGCGGCTTTTTCTCATTCATGTAAGGAAGCTTGCATACAGGTCAAGACTTTGCGTAATATTCAGCAAGAGCTGTAAATGATTTTTTTATTTCCCAAGGCATGTCTGTATAAGTTGCTCCATATTGATCGGTATAGGTTTTTACCAAGCTGTAACTAGCCGTATCCAGATCGTACAAAGGTTTTTCGTTAAACGGGTACAGTGGCATAACAAAGGTGAACCAAAAAGCACCGTCTACTCGTTCTTCTGTAAATATATCCAGCAGTTCTCCAAGATAATTGACCTGCTCGTTTTCATCCCGAATATACGCGCCATTAAGCTGATTGGGTATTTGACTTCGATCAACGATGGCCCAACCGTATCCGCCTTTGTCTTCAGCACCTTGGTATGTGCAGCAGCCGAACTCTAATACAACCACGGGTTTTCCGTATTGAAAGTAAGCTCTTAGCTTCTCGCGGTATGTATGTTTGTTAAGCTTCTCACGATAATAATCAATGCCAACGAAATCAAATTCATCCCAATTGACATTTTCCCAGGTTCCAGATGCGTAGGTAAGCTGCCCTTGAAAATGTTCTCTGACTACAGCGACAGCTTTTGATAGAAAACTATTTAGTCGCTTATGGAAGGAGCCTTTCAGAAGGGTACTTTTTAGCAAACGCCACGGTTTCATAAAAGTTTGGATCCGCTCAAAAGCAGTATCCCCATCAACAAGTCCCTTCATAAAGAAGGTAAGCTCGCATCCTGTAACAAAAATAATGTGTGGTGATTGTCGCCGTAAGACTTCCGCGGCTTTAGCGCAATCAGCCAAGTAAGACAAAGTTTCTTGTTGATCGGCATCAACGAAAGCAGGGGACCACCATACTTCTAATCCGTGCTGGATGGCGAATTCAGCAGCACAAGTCAGTCTTGCGATATCCTGTCCCGATATTCGGACCGCATTGCAATGCAAATCATGTTTGATGATTTGCATTTCGCGCTGCACAATAGCCGGGTCGAATACATCGCGAGACGATGATTGTTGGCCTCGAGTGAACGTCCCTACGTCATAATTAACGCCTTTACGATTCATCCTCCGGTTGTTGCTCATAGTCAACAGCTCCTTAGATCCCCTTATCGTGAGGTATCCTGTATATGATGTCCAATTTTCAGTGTGCCCAGTATCAGTTCAAAAGAGCTTGGATAAATAATTTGCCATGCGGTCTGTCTTCGGGATAAAATATGAGCATTAGTTGGACAGCGTATGCTGCACCGTCCAAAAAGCAGTAAAAGTTTATGGGGGAGTCGATGCCATGAGAGGAATACAGTTAAGCATAAAAAATAAATTGATCATTTATTTCCTGATCTCTATTCTTTTGCCAACAACGATTATTTCGATTATTTTTTATACCCGATCTTCTGAAATCATCACAGATAAGATCAACCTATCGATTGTCAAAAACTTAAGCTCTGTGGAATCCATTCTGCTGCAAAAGCTGGATTCGATCAACGATTTTTCTGTATTGATGGCGCTTAATCCCGAACTGCAGCACATTATAAGCTCACCTCAGCCAGACAATGCGGATGGTATTATTGATGAGATCGTGAAGCTGGACCGAATATTGGATAGTTATTATTTATCAGATTTTTCGGCATTAACGAAGACAGCGCTTTACCCCAAATTATTTGTAGTAAATCGACCTCAATACAAAAACGTAAACATTACAGATAAGGTTTTTGACATTAGTGCTGTAGAGAATCAAAAATGGTATTCACAGCTTCCAAATCAGTTGACGATTGTTGGGACCGATCACATCACCATGTTCGGGAAAAAGATTCAAACCATGAAGATAGCCAAAAAATTAGTAGCGCTAAGAGCTGCTGATATGGCACCGTATGCAGCGCTGCTGACTACCGATATCGACGCCAACTTTTTCGTTGACCTGCTGAAAAATTATAAAATTACACCTGGAAGCTCAATTTCATTGCTTAATGCCGATGGAGATGTGCTTCTTAGCAGTGATTTATCCCCTGATGGCCCCCACTCGGTTAAGGATTCAGAAGTGATCCGAAAGCTGGTAAAAGACATGCATGACCAAGCTGAACAATCTCATATGGATCACATAGACGGTAAACCGATGCTCATCTCAACTAATTATATTGTACCTCTGAAGTGGACGATTCTTTCCTTAACACCGTTGAATGAAGTTAATATTGAACAAAAAAAACTGAACCAAATCATGGTTTTCGTCATTGTGATCTGTATGTTATTTGCTTTACTTACGGCGTTGGTCCTCTCAGGCAACATATCCAAGCCCATACTGGCCTTGGTGAAGTCGATGTCTACCATCGAGCATGGTAATTTTGATATAAAATTAAGATATCGCAAGAAGGATGAGTTCGGTATATTATTTGAACAATACAAGCAGATGATGGAGAAGATCAAAGATCTGGTCGAAAGACTGTATGTGAGCGAGGTGAGTAAGAAGGAAGCGGAATTGCAAGCCAAGGACGCGGAGCTGAAGGCCTTACAGGCGCAAATTAATCCGCACTTTTTGTATAATGCATTGGACTCTATTAATTTATATGCAATGAGATACAATGTTCCTAATATTAGTGATATGGTTAGTTCGTTATCCAACTTCTTCAGGTATGGTCTTAGCAAAGGGAAAAGCATTATCACGCTTAATGATGAGAAGAAGCATGTGGAGAGCTATCTGGAAATTCAAAAAATGCGTTTTGGCGGCAAGCTGAACTATACTTTGGACTTTCCCAACGATATTCTGCAATGTCTGACAGTTAAATTAATTTTACAACCACTGGTTGAAAATTCAATTATACATGGTATTCAAAAGGTGGAGGGTGAGGGCTGGATTCGCTTAAGCGTCGTCAAGCAGGGGGAGAAGCTCCAAATCAGTATTTCCGATAATGGTGCAGGCGCTAATGTGGAAGAGATGCATGAAATGCTGGACTTTGAAAGCCACACGTCCAAATCGTTTGGTACGAGAAATGTGAACGAGCGGATTAAACGATTATTTGGGATGAAGTATGGTGTGCGTTTTTATATCAATGAGGGCGGCGGTTTAACGTCGGTAGTAGAAATTCCAATTTTATGGACAATGGAGGGTTACCATGTTGAGGATGGTATTAGCTGATGATGATTTTATTGTGAGAGAAACCTTGAGGGAGGTTATCCCTTGGGAGGAATACGGAATCACGATTGTAGGAGAAGCCGAGCATGGGCAGCAAGCCTTCGATCTGTGCAGTGAGTTAGCTCCCGATATTTTATTTACAGATATCAAGATGCCTTTTATGGATGGCTTGGAAGTCGCTATGAATTTGAAGGAAGCAGGAAGCAGAACCAAAATTATCATTATAAGCGGCATCCAGGATTTTAACTATGCCAAAACTGCATTGGAAATTAACGCTGAAGGTTATATTCTCAAGCCTATCAAGATTAATGATATTCGAGAGGTGATCACGAAGGTTGTAAGCAATATCGATATGGAACGCAATATGCACCACAAGATTGAACAGCTGAAGCAGCAGCTGAATGGAAATTCCAGACTGATGAAAGAAAAGTTTTTAAGAGATTTGCTGTTAGGCGTTACCTTTAATGGACAGGAGATCCGAGATAAGCTGGATTACTTTCAATTACCGCTGCAAGCTGATACCTGCTTGATGGTGGCCGTTATGCAAATGGACAATTATTTGAAGCAGATTGAAAACAAGAAAGAAGCAGAGAAACAGCTAATGAGCTTTTCCATTCAAAATATTACAGACGAGATCTTCCGGAATTATGACGCTGGTATCGTTCATTGCTTGAATGAGAACGAATTTGTGCTTATCTTCAATGAAAAATCGCAGCACGACGACAAGCATATCCAAATCTGTGAGGAAATGATCCAGTCCTTATTTAAATATTTAAAAATCTCGGTCTCTATTGGAACCGGCAATCAGGTAGGAAGCATTGACCGCGTGTACGCTTCTTACAAAAATGCGGTCCATGCTGTTCAGCATAAATTTTATATGGGCTTGCGATCCATCATCCGAATTGAAGATATTACGAACAGGCATGCGAAACGTGAACTCGATTCCATGGATTATACGAACTTGTTCGAGGCCGAGAATCGATTGATCGGCTTTATTATGCTCGGTGATACGAATGGCGGGTTACAGCTGCTGGATACGATTTTTAATGGTTTTCTGAATTCCGATGTGGAGTCCATTAGAGGCTTTTGCATGGAATTAATCAGTGGAACCTACCGAAAGGTATATGAAATGGGCGAGGATTTGGAGCGGATTCTTCCTAATCGCAATCTGGTTCTGTTTAACATATTAAAGGCGGAGCATATCCAGGAAATGAAGCTGCTCATGACCTCGATTTTCGTAGAGGCAGCCAATTATTACACACAGAAGTATAACCAGAAGCATATGGATCTTGTGAATAAAATCAAAGCTATTATCAAAAGGCAGTATACGCAAAACTTGAGTTTATCGGAAATTGCCGATGAGGTATTTATGTCGGTTACTTATATTTGTTCGGTTTTCAAAAGAGAAACGGGTGAGACCATCAATGAATATTTGAACCAGGTCAGGATGGAGGAAGCAGGACGTTTATTAAAAACAACCAAAATGAAAATATGGGAAATCGCAGAAGGGCTCGGCTACGATAACCACAATTACTTTAGTACGGCATTTAAGAAATATACGGGATTACAACCTCAGCAATACCGCAATGAGCATAAATAATTAGAGTACCCTTTAAGATATTAGAGTCTTTATCATAAGTTAATGCACTGACTTTAGAGTATCATTCCATTATGATCAATAGTGTAATCACAGCTTATTGTCTAAGCGCTTACACAAGGCTGGATTATCCATAAATAGAATAGGGCGGTGTTAGAATGGGCTTGAACATGAGCAAATGGACAGGCATGGTATTAATGACAGCCATGGGTACGACGTTGCTGGCAGGCTGCAGCTCCACTCCAGAGAAGACCACAGGAGCAGCGGGTGTGACTGGCACACCAGACAACAAGGTAGTGACGATTCGCTTGTGGCACAACGATAAGAGCGAATTTATGAAACGCAAAATGGATGAATTTAACGCTACGATTGGCAAAGAGCAGGGAATTAACCTGGAGTTTCGCGCGATGGGTAATGATTATGCGGATGCCCTGAAGGTTGCGTTGGCCGCCGATCAGGGACCTGAGCTGTATAAGTTCGTGGGAACCGTTAAGGACCCGTTCATCAATGCAGGCTGGATGCTTCCGCTTGAGGATTTTGCCAAAGCTCCTGAATTTCTAAAGGACTATAAAGATATGATTATTCCCGAATATAACACTTACAAAGGGAAGACCTATTCGGTTCCATTCGTAGTGATTACGACCAAAATGCTGTATAACAAGCGGTTATTTGAAAAAGCGGGTATCAAGGAAGTTCCGCAAACCTGGGATGAGGTTGTTTCGGCTGCGAAGAAAATTACAGCTGCAGGTGAAGGTAAGGAATATGGCTTTGGTACGCATCTCAAGGATGTAGGCGCGATGGGCGGCAAGTGGTCAAATGCCGTTATGTTCGCTCCATCGGTTGGACATATGGGATACGACTTCCAGAAGGGTCAATACCGATTTATTGATTTTAAACCGATTCTGGAAAAGGTTGTTCAGATGAAGCAGGACAAGAGCATTTTTCCTGGAGCTGAGGGGATGGCGATTGATAACTTACGAGCTCAGTTTGCTGAGGGACGTATTGGTATGATGATGGGCGCGAGCTGGGAAGTTACTAACTTAACGGACGCCTTAAAGCCCAAGGATGATTGGGGCGTAGCGCATGTACCGGTGTTGGACACAGCAAAGCGCTATAAAGAATATGCCCAAATCGGCGATTATCTCGTCTTTGGAGCAGCTGCCAAAAAAAATCCGGAAAAGAGCTTTATCGTTTATGAATATGTACACAGCAAGAAGTTCCAAAGGGATATGCACGAAGAAGGCGTAGATTTTATGGCAAATGCCAAAGCAATCGAAGGAGCAAAAACACCTGATAAGAAGGGATGGAAGGAATTTTCTGATTTAAGCACCTCCTATTTCACCAAAACACCACCGGATGGAGCGATCAAGCTGGAGGGTGATACGTATCAAAATACGATTGGCAAGATTTTATCAGGCTCCGTAACCGATATCGGTAAAGAACTGGAAGGTCTTGATAAACGATACAACGACGCTTTGACGCGGGCGATCAAGGATGGTTTTGATCTCGGTCCATTTAAGGACGGAGCTTGGGACACCACATTGAAACGATGACAGATGTTTGGCAGGAAAGGAGCAGCTTATGAAGACCGCAACATTGAAATACCGCCAAAGGTATGAGCATTCCATCGTGGGCAGAGTGCTCGGTAAAGATTCATTTCAAGCCTATCTGATGCTGCTGCCGATGCTGATCGGATTTGCGTTCTTTACGATTTATCCCATGCTGTGGCTGATGAAATGGGCATTTTATGATTATGATGGCATAACGACGGCCAAATTCATCGGACTAGATAATTTTATAAGAGCCTTTACACGAGATCCCAAATATTGGGAGGCGCTGCTGAATACATTTATTATCGTTTTTGCCAAGCTAGCGATCGAATTTCCGTTGGCCTTGTTCCTGGCGGTTCTGCTCAATAAGGGGACGCGAATCAATTCGATGTTTCGTACCGCTTTCTTTATGCCGACGATTATTAGTACAGCGGTTATCGGTCTGATTTTCTTCCTCATGTTCGAGCCTTACCAAGGTATCGTGAACCAGGTGTTTATCAAAACTGGACTCATGGACACCTCGATTGAATGGTTTGGTACGAAGGCACTTGCTAACACCATCATAGTCATTGCCAGTGTTTGGCACAATTTCGGAATTAATATGGTGTTTTTTCTAATGGGTATGCAGACGATACCTAACGAATTGTATGAATGTGCTGAAATCGATGGGGTAACCCGGTGGCAAAAGTTCATCTATATTACACTGCCGATGCTGGCGCCTATCATGAAAGTCTTATTGATGCTGGCGATCATTGGAAGCATGAAGATGGCCGACTTGGTACTCGTACTCACGAATGGACAGCCTGGGGGACAGACGGAAGTGGTCATGACCTATGTATTCAAATACTTCTTCTCCTACGGAGTATCCGATTCGATGAACCAGTTCGGTTATGCGTCTTCGCTTTCAGTCATTACGGGCATGGTGCTTGCTGTGATAACCGGATTGTATTATAAGCTGACCAAAAATGATTAAACCGTTTATTAGGAACCGAGGAGGTGCAATTGCTTCACATGAATACCCATAAGGCCATCTCTTCCACGATACTGTATACGGGGCTAAGTATACTCTTTGTTCTGACGTTATTTCCTATCTTGTATACGATGCTCTCATCCTTCAAGACCAATCTGGAGGTGATGTCCTCGGGCAGTTTGCTTCCAACCAGCTTCAGTATTAAAAACTATGTGGATGCTTGGAAGCTGGGACATTTCGATTTGTATACGTGGAATAGTATTTATATGACATTTTTCATTGTAGTGGGCACTATTGTAACTTCGACCATGGGTGGATATGTGTTTTCCAGAGGGAAATTTCCCGGTAAAAATCTGATTTTTGTCATACTCGTATCTACGATGTTCATTTCTGCAGGTACCCTGTATCTGTATCCGCAGCTGATTGTGGCCAAATTATTCCATCTCAACACGTCGCTATGGGGAGTTATCATTATCAATATATTGGGCTTTAACATTACTCAGCTGTACATTGCCCGCAAATATATCGATACGATTTCTCCAGAAATTGATGAAGCAGCCAAGATGGACGGATGCAGTTTTTTTAGAATATTTTGGAATATGATATTTCCTCTGATCAAGCCTTTGATTGCAACGATTGGCCTATTATCCTTCATGAATGCATGGAACGATTATTTGCTGCCTATGGTATTCACAATTGGCAACCCGAATAATTCACCTCTTGTGGTTGGTGTCGTTGCACTTAAGAGCCGAGGAGAAACAGTAAGCTCGTGGAATTTGATGCTGGCTGGAACGACGATGTCGATCATCCCTATGCTGGTCGTATATTTATTCTTGAATCGTTTCTTTATAGCAGGACTAACGAGTGGAGCTATTAAAGGCTAGTAAACCATACAATAATGATAGAAATGGGAGGAAAAATATTATGGCAGCAACAATAACAGGGATTATTCCCGCACTGGTGACACCCTTCGACAAGTATGGCAATTTGGTAAAGGATTCAGCTGAAAAGCTGTTGGAAAAGTATGTAGAGGAACGCGCAGATGGCCTATACATGCTGGGTTACACAGGCGAAGGCAGGCTGATGTCGGTAGCTGAGAGAAAAGAGTGGACAGAGATCGTGCTTGGTATCAATAACGGAAGAATACCGGTTATTGTCCATGTCGGCTATTCCAATGAAGAAGAAGCCCTGGATTTAACCCGCCATGCAACAGAAGCAGGAGCATTTGCTGTGTCTTCGGTACCTTTATCCAATTCAGCTACGCTGCAAGAAAACGTACTGTATTTTAAAAACCTCGCTGAAGCTTCCGATCTTCCTTTTTATATTTACTGGAATCAGGAGATTATTGATAATGAGACAGGAAAACGTGCAACTGCAGTGAAGCTTGTGGAAACGATGTCACAGGTCAGGAATTTTGCTGGAATTAAATATACGGACAGTAACTTCTACTACTTGGAGCGCATCAGAAAATATATGCCGGAGCTGAATCTGCTCACCGGTGTCGATACAATGGTTCAAGCAGGAGCGTTGTTAGGTGCCGATGGAGCGATAGGTGCGCTGCAAAGTGTGACCTGCGGACATATGCGCGTCATGTGGGATGAATACAAGGCAGGTAATCTGGAAAAAGCACAAAAGCTGCAAATACAGGCAAACAACGTATATGAAATGCTGGATCGTCCGGATGTTGGCGTGATTCCAGGTATTAAAGTGATCATGGAGCACGAAGGAATTCCTGGCCTTCCTAAATTGCCAACACCACCGCTTACTGATCCTGTTATTATTAAGCAATTATTAGAGGTGTATGAAAGCAATATCGTAAATAAAGTGACAGCCAACTCGTAATTCGATGCTGGAGTTTCGTATCGATTATATATCAGCAGCAGGAGGAATTTATGAAGCCGCAACCGTTAGCACATTGGGGATTGAACACGAGCAGACTCGTATTTGGATGTATGGGATTGGGCGGAGACTGGACTAATGGGCCTATCACCAAAGAACATGTACATCAAGCTGAACAAGTAACCGAGGCCGCTTTAGAAGCCGGCATTAGCATGTTCGATCATGCAGATATTTATCGGAGTGGCAAGGCTGAGCTCGTATTCGGGCAAATGCTGAAGGCTCGTCCTTCCTTACGGGATAACATGATTATTCAGTCCAAATGCGGCATTCGCTTCGCGGACGGTGATGTTCCGGGACGTTATGATTTTTCAAAACAATATATCCTGAATTCCGTCGAGGGAATTCTGAAGCGTCTCGGAATCGAGACCTTGGATATATTGCTGCTTCATCGTCCAGATCCATTGATGGAGCCAAACGAAGTTGCCGAAGTGATCGAATCCTTGTATACGTCAGGCAAGGTTAAACGCTTCGGTGTATCCAACATGAGCGCAGCACAAATCCGTTTCCTGCAGCAGGCTTCATCGCAACCGTTCATCGTCAATCAGCTCGAAATAAGTCTTGCGCATCTGCATTTCCTTGATCAGGGGGTTCATATCAATCAGGAAGCTGGAACCAGCGTCAATTTCGCTGATGGATTGTTGGAACATTGCCATACAGAGCACATTCAGGTTCAAGCCTGGAGTCCGCTGGCCAAGGGTATATTTTCAGGACAGCCCATAGACGGAGCGTCGGAAGCTGTTCGTCAAACAGCAGCGTTAGTGGCAAAGCTGGCACAGCAGAAGGAAACGTCGCAGGAGGCCATCGTACTTGGCTGGCTCATGAGGCATCCATCTCGAATCCAGCCTGTCATCGGTACGACCAACCTGCAGAGGATTGTTGCCTGCCGTGATGCCGAACGACAAGCAGACCTGATGACACGAGAAGAATGGTATCAGCTCTATGTCAGTGCCCGTGGTGTAAAATTACCTTAATAAGAGAGGAACTAACCATGAATATTACTAAAGGTGTATGGCCAACAATGGTTACTTCATTCAAGGCAACCAAACAAATAGATTACGATGGGTTGGAGCGGTTGATCGAATGGTATATAGCGAAAGGCGTACATGGATTGTTTGCTGTGTGCCTATCAAGCGAAATGTATCATCTCTCGTTAGCCGAACGTGTGCAGCTAGCGAAGTTTGTTAAGGAACAAGCAGGCAGCAGGGTACCGGTAGTTGCATCTGGCCATATTTCTTATTCGATAGAGGACCAGATTGAAGAAATCAAACAAATATCGGCTACGGGTGTGGATGCCTTCGTTTTAAATGTGAATCGTTTGGCTACTGCCTACGAATCTGAAGAGGTTTTTAAACAAAATGTCGAGACCATCCTGACTAATGTGCCGCATATTAAGTTTGGACTTTACGAATGCCCGGTTCCATACAAACGCTCCTTAACACCCGAATTACTGAAATGGTGTGCGGATACGAACCGATTTTATTTCCTGAAGGATACGGAAGGTGTCCCGGCGCATATGAAAGCCAAGCTGGAAGCCGTGAAAGGCACACAGCTGCAAATCTTTAATGCAGAATCGGCAACACTATTAAGTTCCTTAGAACAAGGTGCGTCAGGTTATAGTGGAATTATGGCCAACTTCCAACCTGATTTATATGTCAGACTGTTTGATCTTTACGCAACGAATCCGGAGCAAGCGAGACGATTGCAAAATTATATCGGAATGTCTTCCGCCATGGGACGTGTGCTCTATCCGGCAGGCTCCAAATATTATCTACAATTGGAAGGCTTGGAAATTTTATTGGATGGACGTACGGTCAGTAAGGAGCTTTTTAATGTATATATGAAGCAGGAGATTGAACAATTAAGATTGTCGGATAATGAATTGCGAAATCAGATTAAATCGATATAAATAGTCACATTAAATATGAAAAGGTTGATCTCACATTGTTGATGATCAGCCTTTTTTTTATTTTCATGTAGAGAAATCTGAAGTTGGGGACAATAATATACGATCCGGTATTTGCCAAAAAAGGACTTGTTTTATTATTGTATAGATTACATTAAAATAATCCTTATTTCATCTGTAATTTTACATTATTTCTGTCATGAGGATTTGTTATAATGATCAGATGCTTTAGAAACTTACATGACTTGACGAGGCAGGTGACCTGAATGTATAAACGAAGCTTATTTATCAAATTGTTAGTTTGGTCACTTCTAGCCACGACCATTCCTTTTATATGCTCCAACTTAATTTCATACAGGTCAACCTCAGCTACACTTCAGGCGAACATGATCGAGCTGAATAGGAAAACGATGAGTATTGGCATGGAAAACGTCAAAAAATATTTAGAGGAATTAAATCAATTATCGGTATCCTGGTACTACGATCAAAACCTGATGGAGTACCTCTGGCTGGAAAAAACGAATTTTCAACAGGATATGTATATCGACCGTCAAGTGGCTTATTTAATGTACAGTCGGCCTGAAATTAAAGTAGTCAATTTTCATAGTGGGATAAGTGGACAAAAATATGCAAAGTTTAACTATTCAGTCCTGAGTATTCCCCAACAACTGCAGCTTCCATCCGATCACAAAGAATCATGGGATAACCTTCGTGCTTATGAGATGCAGCAGCTGAATGGCAACCGTTATTTAACCATTAATAAAAAGCTTATTGATTATCCGAAGCCTAATGTGCTGGGGCTGCTGTCCATGTATATTTCGTTAGACGAGATTGGACGTTTAAGCAGACAGCTATTCGATCCGGGTCAAGAGTCGCTATTTATGTTTATGAATGGCAGCGGAGAGCTTATGTATACGTCAAGAGAAGCATCGGATGCATCTGCTATGCAGCAATCAGAGCTTGGTTTGAATATATTAGATGAGCAGCCGGGCTATCAATACGGTGAATATAACGGAAAAAAGGGAGTATTCATCATCGTTAACGATACGTTTTATGAGATGCCACTTACCATGATCAAATTTATTCCTTCGGATTTCATTAACCAGGCTGCCCAAAAAACGTTGGACCAATCCATTGCGATCCAGTTCATAGCGCTTGCATTCATTCTATTGTTTACATTCATCATATCCTACTCCACAATTACGCCAATTAAAAGGCTGATTCGCAATATGACCCGGGTGGAGATCGGACAGTTCGATGTCGAAGAATTCAAGACCCGAGAGGACGAAATCGGCATTCTCGAGCTTCGTTTTCAAACGATGGTTCGCAATTTGAAAGAAATGATTATTCGGGAGTACGAACAGCGCATTGAAATCTCAACGGCCCAGCTAAAAATGCTGCAGGCGCAAATCAATCCGCATTTTTTATATAATACGCTGCAATCGATTGGTACCGTAGCACTCCGTCATGGGGTCGAGGAAATAAACGATAAAATATTTCAATTGGGATCGATCTTGAGGTACAGCATGGATTTCAATACGGAAACCGTTTACTTGCAGCAGGAAATCGAGCATATCGAGGATTACCTATCGCTTCAGGAAAACAGGTTCAAACACAAGCTGTCATACACCATTCACAGTGAGCCGGCCGCGCTGAAAGTGAGGGTTCCCAAAATGATATTGCAGCCGCTCGTTGAGAACAGCATTATCCATGGCATCGAAAGCGGGACAGGCATGGGCACGATTCATTTGGACATGGCACTGGATTCTGGCTGGTTGACCATTCACATTACAGACAATGGAAAAGGGATGGATTATAACGAAATCGAACAGGTTCAGCTGCGCTTTAACGAACCTAACGTTTACAAACGAGAGGAAGGCGGCATCGGATTAATCAATGTGCTGCAGCGATTACGGCTCAAATATGGAGATCAATTTAAGTGGCATATCACCAGTACACCCTATGACAAAACGGAAATTAGTTTGATTATTCCGATCCAGGAGGACCTATAGTATGAATGTATTAATTGTCGATGATGAAGAGCACGTTAGAGAGGCAATTGACCTGTCAGTCGATTGGGAGAAATTTGGTGTTACTGGCAGGTATATGGCTGAGAACGGGATAGAAGCGCTCGAATGCTTGAAGACCTATAAGCCTGCTGTCATGTTCTGTGATATGAGGATGCCTCAGATGAATGGGATTGAGCTGCTCCAAAAAATAAAGGAGGAAGGCTACGATACGCATGTTATTGTGATCAGCGGCTATGACGATTTTGAATACACCCGCGCAACGATCAAGGCCAAGGGAGTCGATTATATATTAAAGCCGTTTCGCAGAAAAGATGTAGAAGATGCTTTGCAAAAGGCCATTCAGGTTTGGAAGGAACACTCGGACTCGAAGCAAACCGAAATGGAAAGAGGATATATGGTACGGAAAGCGGATGCCCTGCTGGACGAAAAAAAGCTTGCCTCCTACTTCCGTGGGGAGATTCCTTTATCCCCATCCGTACGCAAAATATTTGAGAAAACGGGTCTGCCCGAGCAATCGATCAAAATCGCCCTCATACTCCCCAAAAACCGAAAACGTATTCTGGATCAGCGCTTTATGATGGATGACGATTTGTTCACGTATGCGGTCGGCAATATTGCCCAATATGCGCTGGGCAGCCACTTCGCCCATTATCTCTGTAGACTGGATGACTACCAATGGCTGCTGCTTATGGGTGGAGATACTTGGGGATCGAACGAGGATGATTACAAGTTTTATGTGGATCGGTTGATGCGGGCATGGAAACAAACGATTCAACTGGATGTAATGGTTGGCTCGAACAGAGGGTTTGCCGATTTAACACACATTCATAAAGTCATAGGAGACGCAAGGAATACGCTCTTAAATGGTGATGTGCTGTCAGAGGGGGCTCATCCATCTGCTAAAGCGCCGCACGAGCTGCCATCTTTGATGAACGAGTTATTTTTGCTGAAAAAAGTAATAGAAACGGGCAACAAAGCGTTTGCCACAGATCTCCTGAACAAGTACACAGACGCTTTAAGGCAAAGAGGAGCATTGCTGCTTAAGGAACTTCAGGTTTGCACGATGGAAGCGAATTTACTGCTTGGCCGCTGTAAGCAATTGGTCCAAAATCAGACGGATGATGTGCAGGTCCCGTATATGCCACTGTGGATTAACGATTTGGATGAATGGGAGAAGGTACTCGTAGATCAAGTCCACACTTTAATAGAAGGTTTGAATCCGCTTACCTCATCAGGTAGAAGTATGGCGGACATTAAGGATTATTTGGACACGCATTTTTATGAGGACATTTCATTAACATTTTTAGCGGAGCAATTTCATTTTAGTCCACAATATATATCCAAGAAGTTCAAAGATACTTACCATACAACGGTTGTAAGCTATTTAACTGATTTGAAAATGGAACGGGCCAAAGCTCTGCTGGAAGGAACGACACTTTCCATAGCCGATATCGCCAATCAACTCGGATACGATGATGAGAATTATTTTAGTAAAGTGTTTAAAAAACAGGTCGGCGTGTCGCCGTTTCCGTATCGAAAAGAAAATGAGATTAAATAATTACCTTTTTCAGCGCGTATATTCCATGCCCGACGAAGTCATAATTCTTTACAATAAGGATAGTTCAACAATGAATTGAAGAACACTTAGGAGGAGTCTTAGATGAGAAAATGGATGTCCACAGTGACCGCTACCGCTTTGATGGTTACCATCCTGGCAGGATGTGCCGGGGGGGAGGAAGCCCCCAAAACAAGCGCGTCGTCCCAGCAAAGCACAGGTCCAAAGATTACGCTCAAGCTGATTCAGGGTAAAGTGGAAGTTACCGATCAAATCAAACAAATGGCAGCCGATTACACGAAGGATAATCCGAACGTAACGATCGATGCCCAGGTCGTACGGGATTTGGATACGATGCTGAAAACGAGATTTGCTTCCGGGGATGAGCCGGACGTATTTTTCACCAAAAGCTTCAGCGGTGTAAAGGACTGGAGTGAACGACTGCTTGATTTGTCAGGCGAGCCATGGATGAACCAAGTAATGGAGTCTGCAATGCCCGGGATGACCATTGGCGGCAAGAAATACGGTTTCCCGACAGCTATGGAAGGTTATGGATTTATTTACAATAAAGACTTGTTTGCCAAGGCCGGTATTGACAAGGTGCCAACCACTTTGACAGAGCTCAAGCAGATGAATGAAAAGTTAAAGGCGGCTGGAATTCCCTCTTATGCCGAAGCGTACAAAGAAGGATTTGTATTGGGGCGCAACCTGTTCAACCTGCCATTCGCTTATGCCAAGGATTCGACGGATTTAATTGGCAAGATTAACGGAGGCACAGCAAAAGTACAAGACGTTCCGCTGATGGATAACTTTTTTGATGTATTGGACATGACTGTCAAATATGGAAAAGGTGTTGAGTCTGTGGGTGTTAGCTATGATAACCAGGTTGCTGACTTTTCATCCGGCAAAACGGCTATGATGCAGCAAGGGGTGTGGACGATCGATTTGATCACGAAAGTGAACCCGAATCTTAATATCGGTATGTTCGCGATTCCATTAACCGACAACCCAAGCGATACCAAGCTTCCAGTAGGGATTCCTACTTACTATGTCATCAACAAAAATTCCAAGCAAGTCGAGGAATCGAAGAAGTTTCTGATTTGGCTGCATAAGAATGGTCAAAAATATTTGGTCGATTCGATGCATCTGATCCCGGCCTTTAAGGATATGAAGGCGACCAAGGAATTGGGTCCGCTCGCAGCTGATATGAACACGTATGTTGAGAAAAATCAAACGATTCCTTGGGCATATTCGTTGTGGCCTGCCGGGATGGATGTGCAATTCACGAAAGCGCTGCAAGCTTACGTCGGAGGTCAGTTAACCAAAGAGAAAACGCTGGAAGAAATTCAGAAAATGTGGACCACTGCGGTGAAAAAATAAATAAAATCAAGGGGTCAGCCCATGCATCCATACCCGTCATATTGAGGCAAAACGGCATGGGCTGATCGTTTAAACGGGAGAAGAGGAGTATTCTTCATGTCGCGAATGAGAACCAGAAAATTATTGATATATATCGCCTTTGTCTCCCCGGCTGTTCTTTTTTTCGCTTTGTTCATTTTGCTGCCTTTTATTAGAGCCATTATTTTTTCCTTCCAGGATTGGAACGGGATCAGCAGTGAAATCAAGTGGGCCGGATGGAGCAATTACAAACGACTGCTGGAAGATACAGAGCATATGAAATCATTTATCTTTACAATGAAGTATGTTTTCGTCAGTACGATATTGGTGAACTTGGTCGGATTTGCTCTTGCATTTGTACTTAATATGGCACTTAAAACAAAAAATGCATTAAGAACCGTATTTTTTCTGCCACACGTGATGGGGTCGCTTGTGATCGGTTTCATCTGGCAGTTTATTATTACACAAGGCTTTCCGCAAATTACGAGCTTAACGGGAATCGAGATTTTTCAAAAAAACTGGCTCAGTATACCGGAATACGCTTTCTGGTCACTGATCCTGGTGAGTGTGTGGCATTACGCTGGATATCTGATGGTCATCTATCTTGCTGCGCTGCAAGGAATTCCTACTGATCTGTTGGAGGCCGCTCAAATTGATGGTGCTAATCGCTGGCATCGGCTTCAGAAGATCATTATTCCACTGATTATGCCTGCTATTACAGTATGTCTCTTTCTAGCGATTTCACACGGGTTCAAGGTGTTCGATTTGAACTTCGCATTGACGAAAGGCGGACCTTACGGAACGACGGAATCGCTCGCTCTGCATATTTATCTGGACGCCTTCACTAAAAATGAATACACGTATGCTTCGGCTAAAGCCGTTGTGTTCTTTGTCATCTTGGCATCTGTTACTGTAGTTCAAGTGTTTGTTATGAAGCGCAAGGAGGTGGAAATGTAATGAAAGAACAATATACTCTCGGCAAGTTCGTGATAGAGCTGTTCATGATCATCCTGGCCGTACTGTTCTTTTTTCCACTGTATTTGACATTTGTTAACGGCTTTAAAAAGTACAACGAAGTGATGGCCTCAACAGCGTCGCTGCCCGAATCTTTTCAATTTTCCAATTTCGTTACCGTATGGCATCAAATTCATTTTCCGGGTGTATTTGCGAACTCCTTGATCATTACTGTAGCAAGCGTCATGGGTATATTGCTCATTAGCTCTGCCGCCGCATACCAATTGGTGAGAAGTCCCGGTATTGTCAGTCATGTGATTTTTTTGGTCATCTTGTCCTCATTGGTCATTCCTTTTCAATCGATGATGATTCCGCTTGTGAAGGTAGCCAAGGATTTTCATCTGATTAATTCACTATACGGCATGATCTTGATGTATTTGGGATTTGGCACACCACTCGCTTTGTTTCTTTATCACGGCTTTGTCAAAGGTATCCCCATTGAATTGGAGGAAGCTGCGACCATTGACGGCAGCAGCACGGTCGGCGTATTTTTCCGTATCTTACTTCCGCTGCTCGCTCCGATCACAACGACGATTGCGATTTTGCATACATTATGGATCTGGAATGACTTTCTCCTACCGTTCATCATGCTAAGCGCTAAGGCTAATCAAACGATTCCGCTCGCAACGTATGTATATTTCGGTGAATATACGAACCAATGGCATTTGGCGTTGGCGGCGCTCACGTTGGCTATTGTTCCGATCATTATTTTCTTTTTGGTTATGCAGAGATATATTATTCAAGGCATTACGGCGGGAGCTGTAAAAGGCTAAAGAATAACAATAGGATAGGTATAGGGAGGCGTCACCATATGACAAACATACGAATAGGCGTTATTGGCTGTGGAGCCATTGCAAGAAGAAGGCATTTACCTGAGTATGCCTACCAGCCCAATGTTGAAATCGTGGCTGTTGCCGACACGAATCAGGAACGTGCAGAAGAAATGGCTGCTCTGTATGGAGCCAATGCTTATACGGATTATCGCGAACTGCTTCAGCACGAAGGATTGGATGCTGTCAGCGTATGCCTGCCTAACGCGCTGCATGCTCCGGTAAGCATAGCTGCTATGGAAGCGGGCAAGCATGTTCTATGCGAGAAGCCAATGGCTATCTCCATTGCGGAAGCGAGCGCGATGATTGCAGCCTCGGAGACAACCGGCAAGCTCCTGATGATCGGGCATAACCAGCGTCTCATGCTGCCTCATGTTAAAGCCAAAGAAATATTGGACAGCGGTGTTCTTGGACGAGTTTTGACGTTCCGTACCTCGTTTGGACATGGTGGTCCTGAAACGTGGAGCATAGAAGGACCCGGAGGTTGGTTTTTCCAAAAAAAGCTTGCCTTTATCGGAGCCATGGGTGATCTGGGCGTTCATAAGACGGATCTCATCCGTTTCCTTCTGGGAGAGGAGATCGTCGAAGTAGGAGCATTTGTCGGCACGCTGCAAAAGCAAGATACGGATGTTGACGATAACGCTGTATGTGTGCTCAAAAGCGAGAACGGCATCATCGGGACGCTGGCTGCCAGCTGGACTTATAAGGCCAAGGAAGATAACAGCACAGTGCTGTATTGCGAGAACGGTATTTTGCGACTGATTGAGGATGCTACCTACAACGTCATCATTGATTTTAATAATGGCGAAAGAGTACTTCACCAGATGGGAAAAGTCGCCACGAATGATAAGCAAACCGAGAGCGGTATTGTCCGTACCTTCATCCATCATATCGCTACGAATACGAAACCGTCGATTTCCGGCGAAGAAGGCTTGAAATCGTTGAAGGTTATACTTGCCGCATTAGAATCGGCAGAGACCGGGACCATAGTGCGCGTGCAATAACGAAACCCACATAAAAAGGAGCAGGGAATGATGATAAGAAAACCGGTCATTGGTGTTACATTGGGAGATGCAGCAGGCATCGGTCCTGAGTTGGTAGTCAAGGTTCTGCAAATCGCAGATGTTCGCAATTTGGCAACATGGGTATTGATTGGTGACGAACGTGTACTTAACCAAGGACAAACGGATGCGGGTCAAACACTGTCCTATCGTAATATTCAAAACATTGAACAAATCGATAACAAAGATGAGCTATATTTCATCGATTTGCATAACTTATCGACGGATGCTTATACACAGGGCCAATTATCTGTCGATTCCGGCAAAGCGACTGGCGAAACGTTGACGTATGCCTTAAAGCTTGCTCAACAGAAAAAGCTGGATGGATTCGTATTCGCACCTATTAATAAGGCAGCGCTGCATAGCGGAGGCTTTCATTTTCAGGATGAGCTTCATTTCTTCGCTTCCTTGCTGGATTGCAAAGAAGGATTTAGCGAAATTAATGTATTAGGCGATCTATGGTTCACTCGGGTAACCTCACATGTGCCGTTGAAAGAAGTCAGCAGCCTTGTTAAGAAAGAACGCGTAGGCAGAATCATTCGTTTTGCCCAACAAACTTTATTGAATGCTGGCTTTGAGAACCCAAGAATTGCAGTAGCCGCTTTGAATCCGCATGCAGGCGACAATGGCTTGTTGGGCATGGAAGAAATTGAAGAAATTCAGCCGGCAATCAAGGAAGCGCAGGAACAAGGTATTCAAGTGGATGGACCGTATCCGGCAGACACGATTTTCCTGCGTTTAAAAACCAATCCTTTTGATTGCTTAGTCAGCATGTATCACGACCAAGCTCAAACCGGGATGAAACTGATGGGCTTCAATAAAGGAGTCACGGTCAGCGGTGGTTTGCCTGTTATTATTACAACCCCTGCACACGGAACCGCTTTTGATATTGCAGGTCAAGGCATTGCCGACCCAGGAGCGACAGAGCAGGCGATGAAGCTGGCCGTCAAATTGGCAGGATTCTGATCGGAGGCGTAATTCAAATGAAATTGCCACGAATGGTCCGTATCAAGCAGCATTTCACAGGACCGGCTGTTAAGGACATCGAGGAAGAAGTCAGACATCAAATCAGTCTTGTTGGATTGGAAACGAAAATAACGCCTGGCATGCGGATCGCCATCACGGCAGGAAGCCGGGGGATTGCCAATATTGCTTTAATTATCAAGTCCTTTGTAGTGAATTTACAGCTGCTTGGAGCCAAGCCTTTTATTATTCCCGCTATGGGCAGCCACGGTGGGGCAACAGCTGAGGGCCAGGTCAAAGTGCTTGAAAGCCTCGGTGTAACTGAAGCTTATTGCGGGGCTCCGATCCTCTCTTCGATGGAGGTGGTGCAGATCGGTGAAACAGAACGAGGCGTTCCGGTTTATATCGATCGTCATGCTTCTGAAGGCGATGGTGTGATCCTTATCGGCAGAGTGAAGGTGCATACCGACTTCAAATCCCCAATCGGTATCGAAAGCGGCATTATGAAGATGGCTGCCATCGGACTTGGCAAGCATAAGCAGGCGCTTGCCTTGCACAATTACGGCATTCAGGGCATACGCGATTATATGCCTGAAGTGTCACGAGTCGTTTTTAATAAAGCGAATATTTTGTGCGGTGTAGCCATTGTGGAAAATGCGCATGAACAAACAGCTGTAATCGAGGCGATCCCAACCGGGCTTATTGAAGAACGGGAGCGGGAGTTGCTTAAATTGTCGGCATCCTTGATGCCCAAACTTCCAATTCAGGAGCTGGATGTGCTGCATGTCGATAGAATCGGCAAAAATTATAGTGGAACCGGCATGGACACGAATATTATTGGCAAAATGCGAATTCTCGGCGAGGAAGAACCTGAATTTCCCAAGATCAAGTATGTCATCGCCGGGGATCTGAGTGACGAATGTCAAGGGAACGCGTTAGGTATTGGTCTGGCCGATATCACGACCAAACGGTTGTTTGACAAAATAGACTTTCATAAAATGAATGAAAACGTCATTACGAGCACTTTTCTTCATCGGGCGATGATCCCTATTATTTTGGACAATGATTTGGAAGCGATGAGAACCGCATTGCGCTGCAGCTGGGGTGTTGTGCCAGAGCACGCACGGGTCATCCGTATTCCCAATACGCTTCACATTGAATTCATGTATGTTTCCGAAGCGCTGCTGCCGGAAATACGCGCATTGGATCATGTTGAGATTGTTGGTGATGTAAACGAAATGCAGTTTGACATTAACGGAATTTTCCTCAATTAGTGTCTGAATCGAGTTGTTGGAGGGTATATAGCTTGGATAAAATTAGAGTTATTCAAATCGGTGCCGGAAGATTCGGAGAATCATGGTTGAAAGTTCTTAGCGAGTACGATCAAGTAGAGTTGGTCGCTGTTGTCGATGTCGTTCCGGACAATTTATTGAAAGCCGGTGCCATTACCAACCTGCCAGAACATCAGCTTTTCAATAGTCTTGAGAGTGCTTCGCAAGCGGTGAGCGCGGACATGGTTCTGATCGTCACACCTCCCAAAACACATAAAGATTTGGCACTGCAGGCGCTGCAAGCTGGGTATCATGTCATGCTGGAGAAGCCGCTGACGCACACCTTTGAAGAAGCTATGGAGCTTCATCAAGAAAGTAAGAAGTATGACAAGAAAGTGATGATAAGTCAAAATTATCGTTGGAGACCCCAGATCCAAACTTTGAAAAGACTGATTCGAGAGGAAACCGTAGGTAAAATCGGTTATATCGAATACGACTTTAGAAAAGCGGTCAAATTCGGAGGCTGGCGGGATGAGATGAAGGAGATTTTGTTGGAGGATATGTCTCTTCATCACTTTGATATTATGAGATTTTTATTGGATAAAGAGCCTGTAGATGTGTATTCACAAAGCTTTCGACCGGATTGGAGCTGGTTCAGCGGAAATCCATCGGCCGGCGTCATGATTGGTTTTGAAAACGATATTCAAGTTCATTATTTTGGCAGCTGGGTGAGTAGAGGCAGGGAAACGACCTGGAATGGGGATATCCGAATTTGTGGAGATTTGGGATGTATCGAAATGACCAACGATGAAATTTATATTTGGAAGGAAGAGGAGTCTGAGCCTACAGCAGTGGAGTTGGATGTGATGCCGCATGGGGACAGATTGTCATCTCTGAACGATTTGGTCGATTCTATTCGAAATCATCGAGCTCCTGCGACCTCCATTTCAGATAATATTAACAGCTTTGCGCTTACATGCGCAGCCATTCAATCCACACAAGAGGGTAGAAAAATAATGATGAACGAATTTTATCAATAAGAAAGTAGGTAAAACTGCGATGAAACTTGGCGTGTTTCTAAAGTTGTTCCGAACTCAATCATTTGAAGACGCTGTGGCACACGTAGCACGGCAAGGTGTCCAAACGATAGAAATAGCTACTGGCGGATACGTAGGCAACCAGCATTTGAAACCGAAGGAAGTGCTGGGAAATCCGAAGGAAATCAATAAAATTAAAAAAGTGCTTGAGGACAATCAAGTCACGATCAGTGCATTAAGCTGCCATGGCAATCCGCTGCATCCCGATAAACAAATTGCTGATCAGCACCATGAAGATTTTATTAATACAATTTTACTTGCCAAGGAGCTTGGTGTAGACACGGTCGTTAATTTTTCGGGATGTCCGGGTGAATCGGAACACTCGCTGCGTTCTGTGTGGGTCACATGTCCTTGGCCAACGGATTTCCTCGATACTTTAACATGGCAATGGGAGCAAAAAGTAATTCCATATTGGGAAAAGATGGGCCAATATGCGAGGGATAACGGAATTAAGATCGCAGTGGAGCCTCATCCGGGCTTTGTTGTCTACAATACAGAGACAGCTATACGACTGTGTGAAGCTGCCGGTGAGAACGTTGGAATCAATTACGATCCTAGCCATTTGTTTTGGCAAGGGATGGACCCGATTGCTTGCATTTACAGCTTCGGTCATCGTATTTATCATTTTCATGCCAAAGATACCGAGATTTTCAAACGTAATAATGAACTCAACGGCGTGCTGGATACGAAGTCTTATAAGGATGTCGTTAATCGTTCGTGGGCGTTTCGTACGGTTGGATATGGTCATGGACAGGAGTTATGGAAGGAAATGTTCAGCGCATTACGCACTGTAGGTTATAGTGGTGCAATCAGTATCGAGCATGAGGATGGGATCATGTCCACACAGGAAGGCTTTCACAAAGCGGTGAAATTTTTAAAAGAGGTCATGATTACCGAGACTGCTGGTGAGATGTATTGGGCTAAATAGACCCACCGCACTTGGAGCTGGATAGTTACAGGAGGATGAGAAGCTTGGACATTACAGAAAATATGCATCGCGCTGTTATGATGAAAAAGAAGGATAATGTGGCTATGGCTTTGGGAGACATCCCTGCTGGAGTTGCGGTTGAGCTGCGCGTAGAGGATATCCATTTTACGGTTACGATGCGTGACTCCATTGCTTTCGGGCATAAGTTTGCTGTTCGACCGATTTCCATAGAGGAAGATATTGTTAAGTACGGTGAAGTCATTGGCATGGCGAACCGGAATATTCAGGAAGGCGAGCATGTACATGTCCACAATCTGGACGGAAAACGAGGCAGGGGGGATCAACATGGAGCTTAATTCAAAATTTTGGGGTTATCGTCGCAAGGATGGAAGCGTAGGCGTTCGCAATCATGTCCTGATCTTACCAACGATTGTTTGCGCCACACAAACAGCTAACCGCATCACAGATTTGGTGCAAGGCACTGTATCCTTTATTCACCAGCACGGCTGTGCCCAGGTAGGCGTGGATTACGAGCAAACCTTCCGCACCTACGTAGGCATTGGAAGCAATCCGAACGTGTATGGAGTTGTTGTACTTGGACTCGGCTGTGAAACGCACCAGGGTCGGAGCGTAGCCAATGAGATCGCCAAGCAAACAGGGAAACCGGTGGAGCTTGTATCGATTCAGGAAAATGGCGGGACCCTGATGACCATTGCCAGAGGGGCACAGATCGCTGCCAGAATGGTTCAGGAAGCATCGATGCAGCGCCGGGTCGAGTGCGACATCAGCGAGCTGATCGTTGCAACGGAATGCGGCGGATCGGATGCATGCTCCGGCTTATCAGCCAATCCGGCTGTCGGCGTCGTCAGCGATATGATTGTTGACGGAGGCGGCACCGCGATTTTGGCGGAAACCTCTGAAATTATCGGAGCCGAGCATCTGCTGGCGAGTCGTGCCGTTGACGACAGAGTTGCTAAACGGGTGTATGAGGTTATCGAAGCGATGGAGAGCAAAGCGACACTGATGGGCGTAGATATCCGTACGGGTAATCCTACTCCAGGCAACATCGAGGGGGGGCTTAGCTCGTTGGAGGAGAAGTCGCTTGGAGCCGCCGCCAAAGCGGGTACTCGCCCTCTACAAGAGCTTATTAATTACGCTGAGCATCCAACCAAGAAGGGCCTTGTTTGGATGGATACACCAGGACAGGACATCGAACAGCTTACCGGTATGGTTGCCGGTGGTGCTCAGGTTATTTTATTCACCAGCGGTCGAGGAACGCCTACTGGTTCACCAATAGCTCCAGTTATCAAAATTGCGACGAACAGCCGCATGTTTGAAACGATGGCCGATAACATGGATATGAATGCAGGAACGATTATTGAAGGAAAAGAAACGGTACAAGAGGTTGGCCGCCGAATTTATGACGAGGTGCTGATGGTATCGGATGGAAAATGGACGAAGTCGGAAATTTTGAAGCAGTACGATTTTGGGATTAACCGTATCGGTCCTACTTTTTAATTGCGATCAGAAAGGAGAAGCATATGAATAAAGTAAAAGTAGCCATACTCGGATCAGGCAACATTGGAACTGACTTGATGTATAAGCTGGAACGAAGCGATGTTCTGGAGCTGACAGCTTTGATCGGTATTGATCCTGCCTCCGAAGGCTTGCAAAGAGCACGGTCCCTCGGCTATACCACCTATGATAACGGGATACAGGCCATTGTGGATCATCCGGATCTGGCTGACCTTGTATTTGACGCAACATCGGCTAAGGCTCACGTACGTCACGCCAAGGTACTGCAGCAATTGGGAATAACGGCCATTGATCTGACCCCGGCAGCTCGCGGTCCGTTTTTAAGCCCGGTAGTCAATTTCCAGGACCATCTTCATGCTCCTAATGTCAACCTCATTACCTGCGGTGGACAAGCGACGATTCCGATTGTTCATGCTATTAACAGCGTGGCCGACGTCTATTATGCGGAAATTGTAGCTACCATTTCCAGTAAAAGCGCGGGTCCCGGCACTCGGGCCAATATCGACGAGTTTACGAACACAACTCGCCGTGGAATTGAGGAAGTCGGAGGCGCCGATCGGGGTAAAGCAATTATTATCTTAAATCCGGCGAATCCATCGATTATGATGAGAAATACGGTTTACTGCCAAGTGAAAAATATGGACCAGGCTGCTATCAGCCAATCGGTTCATGACATGGTGGCCAGAGTCAAGGAATACGTTCCAGGCTATCGTCTCAAGCAGGAGCTGCTGTTCGATGAAGATAAAGTAACGATTTTCCTCGAGGTTGAGGGAGCCGGTGATTATTTCGAATCGTATGCCGGTAATCTGGACATCATGACAGCTACTGCTGTACGCATCGGTGAAGAGTTTGCCCGTCATCGGTTGTCCGGTGCTCTGTTAGAGGAAGGAGGGAAACGGATTGAAGCGTAACAGCACAGAATCGATTCAAATAACCGAAGTGTGTCTAAGAGACGGCAGCCATGCGGTTGCTCATCAATTCACCGTAGAACAGGTTCGCGCAGTTACCCGAGCTTTGGATGATGCGGGCATGCATTATATAGAAGTGAGCCATGGTGATGGCTTGGGCGGTTCAACACTTCAGTATGGACGTTCGCTCGTTGATGAAATGAAGCTTATCGAGACAGCGGTAGAGCAGTGCAAGCAAGCAGAGGTTGCCGTACTACTCATTCCCGGTATCGGGACTGTACAGGAATTGAAGCAGGCTCACTCGATAGGAGCTAAGCTGGTGCGAGTCGCTACACATGTAACAGAGGCGGATGTTTCGGCTCAGCATCTTCATGTTGCTCGCGAGCTGGGTATGGAAGCAATCGGTTTTCTCATGATGGCCCACTCTGCACCTGTCGAAGTTCTTGTTGAGCAGGCCAAGCTGATGGAAAGCTATGGTGCTCAGGCTGTGTATGTGACCGATTCCGCAGGTGCCATGCTGCCTCAAGACGTTAGAGAAAGAGTCAAAGCGCTGAGGGGTGCTTTGTCTTGTGAAATCGGTTTTCACGCACACAATAATCTTTCACTTGCTGTAGCTAATACACTTGTCGCGATAGAAGAAGGTGCGACCCGTATCGACAGCAGTACCCGCTGTCTCGGAGCAGGGGCTGGCAATACGCAGACAGAAGCTCTGATAGCCGTCCTTCAGCGTATGGATATGCACCTGGGTATCGATTTGTACAAAATGATGGATCTTGCCGAGGATGTAGTCGCACCGATCATGCATCGTGTGCCAGAGATCAATAAAGGAAGCTTGGCCATGGGCTATGCCGGTGTGTATTCCAGCTTTCTGCTCCATGCAGAAAGAGCTGGCAAACGGTTCGACGTCGATCCACGCGACATTCTGATGGAATTGGGTCGTTGCAAAGCGGTTGGCGGGCAGGAAGACATGATTCTCGATGTGGCAGCCAGCTTACGTAAATAATAAGTGGACACTGTAAGCACAATTGAACTGTCTTAACGTCAAACGGAATAGAATTATGGATATAAATGTAAGGAAAGCTTCTGATCGAAGCCTATTCGGTGAAGATACATCCGTGTTTTACATGTAGCTTTTCTTGCAATATCAGAATATTCAGCTCCGCTGAAAACTTATAAATTTTGATATTATAAAAAGACTCTCCTTTGTTGGAGAGTCTCTTTTTATGCAGGCATAGGTGTATCCGTAGGCTTGGCATATCCTTTGTTGTATCGCGTATCAATATAATCACGAATTTCCTTTACCGATTTTCCATCTTTACTTAACTGAGCTGTAGTTAAAGCGATCTCCATACAAACTCCACACCGTGTCCCGTGATCATCCCATACAACACTTCCATCACTTTTTACTTCCTTTATAAAACAATTCATATTGCTTTTATGACCAGCCTCATCTCCACATCCACAGTAACAAGGAATCCATTTGAGCTTATCGATGCTTAGAGCGGCGATCTGATAAATTTTTTGAGTTTGCTCAGGCTGGTTATTAAGAAATTTGGGCAGAGTGTTGATCGAACTGGTCATTTCCTGCAGATCTCCATTGTGGGCTACTCCATGGGATGCAGCATGCTCAGGGGCGCTCTTGCTACACGCAGCCATGCTGATCATCGCTAGTAAAGTCAAAGAAATCTGGATTGCTTTAAATCTCATTATTTTCCTCCTAAACCTTTATATTAAGCAATGTATTATAAAAACATATGAAAATCAAGTTATCCGGCACCTCTACTCATGCAGCTTAACGTAACAGGCTTCCTTTACATTCGTACATGTAATAAGATATGAAGTAAAGGGGGCATTTCATTGACACTGCAACAATTAAAGTATGTGATTGAGGTGGCGAATCAAGGCTCCATTAATGAAGCTGCCAAGAGATTATTTATTTCTCAACCGAGTCTTTCAAATGCGATTAAAGATCTCGAAAAAGAAATGCAAATTGCCATTTTTGAAAGATCCAATAAAGGGATTTCACTTTCGAAGGAAGGTGTCGAATTTTTAAGCTACGCGCGACAGGTTGTTGAGCAGGCTGAATTATTAGAAGGCCGTTATCTCGATGCCAAACCTTCCCCGCAGCATTTTTCCGTATCTACCCAGCATTACGCTTTCGCGGTCAATGCATTTGTAAATCTATGTCAGGAGCATGGTCAAGACGAATATGAATTTGCATTGCGTGAAACCAAAACCTACGAGATCATCGAGGACGTCAAAAGCTTACGCAGCGAAATTGGCATTTTATATCTGAATGAATTTAATGGAAAAGTCATCAATAAGCTGCTGAAAGAAGCTAATTTGCAATTTAACAGCTTATTTACCGCTAAACCGCATATTTTCATCAGCAGCAAAAATCCGCTGGCCCATCAATCCATCGTAACCATAGAGCAGCTGCAGCAATATCCGTATCTTTCCTTTGATCAGGGCGAGTACAATTCCTTTCATTTCTCCGAAGAAATTCTAAGCACACTCAGCCATAATAAAAGCATACGAGTGAATGATCGGGCGACGCTTTTCAATTTACTAATTGGGTTAAATGGGTACACCATATCGACAGGCGTGCTGAGCAAAGATTTGAATGGGAATGATATTATTCCTGTACCTTTGGATTGTGAGGAAGTCATTAATGTCGGTTGGATTTCTCATCGCAATGTTGCGTTGTCCAAGCTCGGCTATGCCTATATACAAGCGCTCCAACAGGTCATTTCCACATAGCAGCATTGTTATACCCTTAGACTTGTATACAAACGCACGCTCACAATGATCTCAAGAAAGAACATTCGGCGGCTGCTACAGCGCCGTTCTGCACTGACAAGTGCCTGACAACCTACGGAGACTGGAGGCTTAAGAATATGAACTTTATCGGCCTGGATATCGGCACCACCTCGATATGCGGTATTATCATGGATGCAGAGAGTGGCAAGATACTTAATTCCATAACGAAAAGCAACAATGCTTCTATACATTCGATTCATCCTTGGGAATTCATTCAGGATCCAGGCGTGATCCTCAAAATCGTCTTCGAGATTTTGGATCAATTGACAAGCGGCGGTGTTCATGCAGCTGGTATAGGCTTAACTGGACAAATGCATGGCATCCTCTACGTGGATGACGCGGGTAACCACGTATCACCACTGTATACGTGGCAGGATCAACGAGGGAATTTACCGATCAACGACACCAGTGACGGTGAAACTTATGTGTCCCACTTATCGCGGATTACATCGATGCCTCTGGCGACGGGATTTGGATTGGTGACCCATAATTATAATTTGCAGAATGGACTTATACCGGAAAATGCTGCCTGCATATGCACCATCGCGGACTATGTAGCTATGAAGTTAATAGGAGGGCGCAAGCCGATGATGGATCCGACCAACGCTGCAAGCCTTGGTCTATTTAACCTCGAGTTAATGGATTTCGAAGCCCATACGTTGGAAGCTGCTGGAATCGAGTGGAGGATGCTGCCGGAAATAGTTCCTGCAGGCACCGTCATCGGACATTCACAAGCAGGGATACCCGTGACAGTTTCACTTGGAGACAATCAAACCAGCTTTCTCGGATCCGTCAGTTCGATCACGGACTCGGTGCTGTTGAATGTTGGAACCGGTTCACAAATTTCAATGTTTAGCAAACGCTTTCTTACGATAGAATCTCTTGATATTCGTCCATTCCCAGGCGGGGGATACCTGCTTGTTGGAGCTTCCCTAAGTGGCGGAAAATCCTATGCGCTGCTGGAAAGCTTTTTTCGTGAGGTCTGTGTACAGCTTGGCGGTTTGGAAGACCCAGACAGTCTGTATGCAAGGATGAGTCAACTAGCAGAGAAGGCTGTCCTGGATAGAGAGCTTCACGTCCAGACCCAGTTTTATGGCTCCAGATCCGATCCTAATAAGAGAGGGTCCATTAAAGGTATTGACTCACTGAACTTCACACCTGGTCATCTCATCATCGGTGTAATCGATGGGATCATTGCGGAGCTTTACCAGTTTTATACTTCGTTCCCGAACGAGCGCAAGCAGCAGTTCAAAACTCTTATCGGGTCCGGCAATGGAATTCGAAATAATGCTACATTACGCCAAAGGCTGTCCACGACCTTTAACCTACCGCTACAAATTGCGGCTCATCCGGAGGAGGCGGCGTATGGGGCCAGTTTGTGCGCGTCCGTGGGGTGTTCGGTTTTCCCGGACTTTCACCATATTCGCTTTCATTGAACCCGTGATAATAGCATGCTGTGAACTGCACAATCCCGTCTATCGTGGCGGGATTTCGAGCATTAAGAAATGAGAAGCTTTGAATAATTCTGAGGTTCGTTTTTGTATATGGTATTGAAGCTATTGGATATTCCAGATAGCTTCGTGGCATTCGCACGTTGAAGTGTATGGTCTGTTATGATACACTACATACGATAGCAAGCAACGATAGATGTAACCTGTCAGCAGAGGTGAACGTAGATGGATTTTGTTTGGAAGTCGGAACAGTTTCTGATAGATCCCTCCCGTCCGCTATATGAACAATTCGTAGAGCAGATTCGCGCTTTGATTGTGCGTGGTGTACTGGCTCCTGGTACTCGGATGCCTTCAGTACGGGAGCTCGCAGCGAATATCCGTGTCAATCCGACGACTGTAATGAAGACGTATCAGGAGCTCGAAAGAGCCAGACTCATCGTTACGTTTCGTGGACAGGGAACCTATGTGACCACCGACAATGAAGCCATTAGGGAAAGTAAAAGGACAATCGTCAAGGAAGCCATGAAGCATCTGCGGGAGATCGCAGAATCGCTTGATCTGACCGTTGACCAACTGCTTGAACTGGCACAAGAGAAGGAGGAGTAATCATATGACGAATGATACTGGCACCTCAATAGCCTTGGAGTGCAGGCAGGTAACGATGAAAGTAAGAAAAAAGGAGATTTTAAATGAGGTTACGTTTTCTTTAGAAAAGGGACGTATTGCCGGATTGCTGGGCCCAAATGGTGCAGGCAAATCAACCCTGCTCAGTATTTGCTCCGGATTAATGGAACCTACAAGCGGATCAGTTCGGATCTTTGGTCAGCCAGCAGGCATAGAAACCTTGCGTTCCATCGCAGTACTGCCGGACCGTGGGAAATTGCCCGAATGGTTGACGGCTGGGGAATGGCTAGCTTTTGCTGGTCAGCTCTATCCGGATTGGGATTTCGAAAGGGAGGAGCAGTTGGTTCAGTCATTACGAATCAACTTGGGAACACGGATATCCGCCCAATCCCGCGGGGAGGAAGCTCGACTGCAGCTTATCAGCTGTCTGGCTCGCACCTCACCTCTTGTCCTGCTTGATGAACCGTTCACCGGTGTGGATATGATTTCACGGGAGCAGATCGCTTCATCGGTCGTTGCAGATTTGGCAGACGGAGAACGGACCTTTCTCATTGCAACTCATGATATACGCGAGATGGAGCAGTTGTTTGATCGGATTATTTTGATCGGGAATGGCCGTGTTGTGGCGGATAATGAGGTCGATAGCTTAAGGGAACAAGGAACTTCCGTGGAATCCCGTTATAGGGAAGTGTTCTCATGAAAAGTGTATGGACACTTGCAAGGCTTGAGCTTAGTAGGTACAGCACTTACCTGCCTGGAACATCGCAAAGCAATTACATACGCATCGGCCTGATCTTCCTCCTGCTGCTTGCAGCCAGTATAGCGTGGTCACGTGGTAACGTGAACGTCGGCAGCTTGTATGCAATGGGCTTCATCGTGTTCGTGGAGACGATGCTGGTCATCATGGTATGGGAGGCACTGAACGGAGGCCGAGCCGGAAGAGGCCAGCAGTGGTGGCTGCTGCTGCCTTATTCAAGGCGGACGCTTGTTCTTGGCAAAGCTCTTGGCTTTGTGTGCCTGGGACTTTATCTCATTCTATTCATGCTTCTGCTCTGTACCATCCATTACGCGTTATTCGTCTTATGGGGAAGCGTACCCTATGCAGACGCAAGCAACTTATGGCAAACGGCAGGTACCGCAGGATGGGTAGCTCTCGCTATACTCCCCGTCTTGAGCAGTATCGGTTTGCTCATGTCCGTGTTTCAGATGTGGTGGGCTCGCATCGGAACCGTGATTGTCTTCATCTATATTTCGATGCCGCTGCTTATCTTTTCGCTCCTGGCTGGCAGCTCCGCTACGATTGATTTTCAATACACGCTGCCGAAGTTACAAACGGTATGGCTGCTGGTGGTTGCAGGATGGACGTTCTCTTGCACGGCTGTATGGTTTTCAAGCACGATAGGCATGAAGCAGCTTGCGCGGCTGCGTTTTCATGGCTATCCGGTTGTATCATCCCCGGAATTGCAGGTTCCACAGATAATGGTGCCATCGCAGGTAACGAAACGACGTTCTGGTGCTTTCTGGGCTTTGGTTGCCATGGAGAAACGACGGTATGACTGGATCAGTCGCCATGCTCCGAGGCGCATACGCTGGGTCGTGTATGCACTGTTGGCCCTCATTGCCTTCTTTGGCTATCAGAATAGCGGCAGCCTGACGGATTTGATCTTCTTTCAGTCGACCTTGACCATGTTCAGCTACATGGGTATTGTTGTGTATGGGTTGAATAAAAATGCGGATTTCAGAAAAGGATTTGCCCAGTGGTGGCTGGCATTTCCACATTCTCGTTATGTATTGCTTGGCAGCCGAATATTTGCTTATTTAACGTCGATGTTGACCTATTGGTTACTGGCCATGTTAAGTGCAGGTATAGGACTCGCTTTGCGGCAATGGTTGAATCCAATGTCGGGGACGGATCTTCTCATCGCAGGAAAATATATCGCAGAAAATGTGGTACTCATGATTCCGCTTGCTGTTTTTTACGTGTTAGCTGTACAAATCATGCCAGCCGTTAATAAGTATCCGCTTCTCATAATTTTTCTGGTTCCGTTATTAGCAAGTTACGGTTTCTGCATTCAGCTGCCTAATCTATGGGTTATGCCGGATCGTTTATCAGGGCTTGCTCTGCGCGATGGTCCTGCTCCAGACTTCCTCAAGCACCTGACCTTGCTTTACGGAATTGGCATTCCAGCAGCTCTGATCGGCTTCGGGCTCGGTGGGAAGTATTTAAATAGATACGCGATGATGAGGAATTCGATCTGGTTCCGAAGCCTTCGTGGGAAAGAACATTAATGCCACAGACAGATAGATAGCATCCAAAATTGTCGGATGTATGAATTTTTCTTATTCACTCTTACATTGGCTCATCTATGAATGGTTAAAACAGGCAAGTAGACGTATAATACGTATAGTGACATCCAATGTTACTACAATTGTAAGGGTAATAATTTAAATACTATTTATCTACTAGGTTAGGTGGAATCACTATGAAAACAATAGTTGTTGTTGGTGGTGGCATTACCGGGTTATCCACTGCCTATTATCTTCAAAAGACGATAAAAGCCCAAAAGCGGGCGGCAAAAATTGTGCTGATAGAAGCCAATGATACCTTGGGCGGTAAAATCAGAACCGCTCATGAGGGTGAGTTTATAATGGAGACGGGAGCGGATTCGATTGTCGCCCGTAAAACGAATGTAGCTCCATTTCTGGAAGAGCTGGGCTTACAGGAGGACGTTGTGTATAACGCAACAGGAGTCTCTTTTATTCAAACAGATGGCGAATTGAAAGCCATTCCGAAGGATGCAGTTTTCGGTATCCCGCTCAGTTTGGAATCATTGGCCAAGACGGATCTGGTTTCAGCGAAGGGGAAGGTAGAAGCCTTAAAAGACTTCTACACACCGAATGAAACCTTTACCAAGGAGCATTCAATTGGGGAATTCCTGGAGTATTTTCTCGGTAAAGAGCTAGTGGAGAAACAAATTTCTCCAGTATTGTCCGGCGTGTATTCCGGTCGGCTGCAGGATTTAACTATTGCATCGACGCTTCCTTATTTACTGGATTATAAAAATGAATACGGCAGCATCATTCAAGGCTTGTCGGAGAACAAGCAGCGTTTTCAGGGGACAGGTGGCAAGAAATTTTTGTCGTTCAAGCAGGGTGTGTCTTCGTTAATTGATAGGATGGAAGAACGGCTAACGGATGTTGAGCTATATAAAGGCGTGCAGGCTGAACAAATCGAGAAGCAGCAGGATCGGTACATTGTTTCTTTGTCCAATCAGATTGAGCTGGAAGCGGATTTCATCGTATTGAGCACACTGCATCCGGTGGCACAGCACCTTCTTCATGATGAGTGGCTGGATGAGGATTTCGAGCAATTGACCAACAGCTCTCTCATCAGTGTCTATCTGGGATTTGACATTCCGGACAGCGAGCTACCCAAGGACGGGACAGGCTTCATCGTCGCAGAAGGTAGTGATCTGGTATGTAATGCCTGTACGTGGACCAGCCGCAAATGGGAGCATACCTCAGAGCAGAACCGTTTATTGGTAAGGCTTTTTTATAAAAGCACCTGTCGTGATTATGATAAGCTTCTACAAATGACACAGGAACAATTAATCCAGGTAGCGCGAAAAGATATCGAAGACAGCCTTGGCCTTACAGGTACGCCGATTTCATCTGATATTACCAAATGGCATGAAACCATGCCCAACTATCATTTGAAGCACCCGCATATTGTGAAATCGTTGGAAACCAAACTAGCGGAGAACTATCCTAATGTTATATTGGCTGGGTGCTCCTATTATGGTGTAGGTATTCCCGATTGTATCCTTAACGGAGAACAGACCGCGCAAAGGATTGCCGAGCGCTTGTGAGGAATAATCGAACAGGCTGCATCTACAAGTAAATCAGCACACGTAAAAACCTTCCTAATTCAGGAAGGTTTATTTTTGATGCCAGATCCCTACGCCGCTTGATTTATAATTTTAGTGGCTCTCGACTTCTTGAACGTGACAAAGGAATAGATGAGCAAGGCAAGCCAGATAAACGAAAAAGCTATTAATTGAGGTTCAGTAAACGGTTCGTGAAATACAAAAATAGCTAACAGCAGGCTTGTTGTCGGAGCAATATATTGGATAAAGCCGACCATCGAAAGTGGAAGCAGCTTGGCTGCCTGAGCAAACCAGAATAATGGCAAGGCGGTTGCCGCTCCCGATAATAGAAGAAGTACAATCGAATAGCTGGGTAAAGAAGAGACTGTGGCTGAACCGGCTGATTGAATATACAATAAATAAATGAACGCAATAGGGAAAACAACGATGGTTTCCCAAGTGAGACCCAGCAAAACATCCAGGCCCGCTATCTTTTTGGCAAGTCCATACAGCGCAAAAGAGACAGCCAAGGAAATCGCCACCCAAGGAATCGTTCCATATTGAATGGCCATTATCAACACACCGAAGCCCGCCAGCAGGATTGCCACCCATTGACCGACTGAAAGTCGTTCTTTTAAGAAAATGACGGCGAATACAACGCTTATCAACGGATTCATATAATAGCCTAAGCTCGTCTCGATCACATGTCCATTATTGACTGCCCATATGAATAAAAACCAGTTGCAGCTTATGAATATGGAGCAAAGCAAGACGGCTACTTTACTTTTTAGATTGGGCACAGCCGATTTAAGCTGCTTCCATCGTTTCGCTGCACTGACCAGAATAGCTACAAAAACTAATGACCATACAATTCGATGAGCAAGAATCTCCCAAGCTGGCATGGATTGGAAGAGACGCCAATATAACGGCAAAAAGCCCCACGAAAGATAAGCCAATACACTATAAATAACTCCTTTTTTCATGAATACAAGACTCCTTTTTCAAAAGTAAGTCTCAGTGTAACAAATTTACCCCAATAATGTAACCCTACCCGAGTAATCTACTCCAAAATGGGAGCAATGTTTGTTTAAAATAAAATTTTCAATGGATACTTCCTATACCGTAATGGTAAAGTAAAAGACAGGCAGTACATAAGGACCATTTAGTCAGGAGTGTTGAACGATTATGAAACAGAACCAATATGATGACCACGATTTTTTTGATAAATATAGTCAGATGCCTCGTTCAATCGGTGGATTACAGGCCGCGGGGGAATGGCCCGCACTCCGTGCGATGCTTCCCGAACTACGCGATAAAAGAGTTCTTGATCTTGGCTGCGGCTATGGATGGCATTGCCGATATGCGCGCGAGCAGTCAGCCAGGTCAGTGATAGGTGTAGATCTATCCGAGAAAATGTTAGCACGCGCCATAGATAATACTAACGATTCCGCGATCGAATACCGTCGGCTGGCAATTGAAGATATCGATTTTGCCGCAGAGGAATTTGATGTTGTGCTAAGCTCACTGGCACTTCATTATGTGGAGTCATTTGATAGCGTTTGCCGTAAAGTATATCATTGTCTCGTATCCGGAGGCACATTCGTGCTTTCGGTTGAACATCCGGTGTTTACCGCACTTGCTGCACAAGATTGGTTTTATGGTCCGGGGGGCGAACGCTTGCATTGGCCTATCGATCATTACCAGAATGAAGGTCTGCGGCAGGCAAGATTTTTGGATACCGATGTTGTCAAATATCATCGCACGATCGCCACGTATATGAATACGTTAATAGATTCCGGTTTCACCATTACGAGGCTCTCTGAGCCACAACCAACACAAGAAACACTTGCCAAATATCCCGAAATGCGAGACGAAACCCGCCGTCCCATTTTCCTCTTGATTGCAGCGGTCAAGAATTAGAGGAAGGTGAACATAGTGAGTGAAAAAGAAATTGACGCTGCGATTGAGCGGCGGGGTTCTGTGGACGATAGTGATGAACTTGGTGAAATGAGCGGATTCGAGAAACGTGAGGAACAGTTTCTGGTCGGTCGAAGGGGGCAGCATGAGCGATTTAACGCCTATTTGACGGGACAAAGTAATTCTGGTCAATCCATCTGGAACATTTACGGAACAGCGGGCGTGGGCAAAAGCTTTCTGCTCGATTCATTTTGCCGAAAAGCACGGCTTGCAGGCATCCCGATGCTGCACCTGGACAGCCGTGATTTCAATCATAAAGGCGAGCAGTTGTTTCGTCAGCTGCTGGATCAGCTAATACTGCTGAAGCAGGACGATGAACATGGCTTACAGCAGCAGCCGCTGGAATCTTGTTTGACCCTGCTGAAGCTGCTGTCTCAGAGGACTCGCGTGGTGCTGGCCTTTGATACGTATGAGGAAATGGGAGAGCTGGACGGCTTGCTGCGTGAACGGTTATTCAAGCGGCTGCCTGACAATGTACTGCTCATTCTTGCCGGCCGCTATAAACTCAGTGACCAATGGATCTTGTCCCCTGCTCTGAGAGAACGGATTCACTATATGCCGCTCGGGAACTTGACTGACAGCGAAAGCGAGTCATACCTTCGATGCTCCGGTATAATAGAAGATCATAGAATCACGCGAATTCAAAGGAAGACCGGTGGACATCCCCTCGCCCTGTCCCTCGCGGCCGCGGTGCCCCTGCAAGACGAATGGGCAGCTCCCCCAACCGACGATACAGGTTGGTTTGACCTTCTGGTCAAGGCTTGGCTTCGTGAGGTTCCAGATGTGAAACTCCGTCGTATGGTTGAAGCGGCAGCCATACTGCTTCATGTTAACCGGGAAGTGTTAACCTTCATTATGGAGGAAGAGGTCGACGATCCATTGTTCGATGCGCTGATTTCATTGTCCTTTGTACGTAAAACGGGGCGTGGCTGGATGCTGCACGATCTGATGCGGATAGCCGCGCGCAAGCAACTGGAGGAGCGCACACCGGAATACTTTCACCGACTGATGGGCAGAGCTGCATACTATTATGCTGATTTGATCAGGCAAATCTCAGGCTCCCGCAGCACAGAGTGGGAGGTAGGGGAGCTGTTCTACTATACAACGGGCAATATCATGGTACGTGCTTTGATTCAGTCCTCTTCCAGAGGTCAGTATGCTTGGGAATCGTTGACGATGGCCAATATCGGGGAAGGGGAAGCCTACCTACGAAGTAGATTGGAAGCAGCGACACCTCTATCTTTCTCGGGGGCAGATCCCGAGACGGAACAGACATATCATGAATTTGTAGCCAAGGAAGATATGAAGCTGACGATCAAGGGTATTGATCTGCATACTTTGGTCCGGCTGGATCGGCAGGGCGTCATGCTGCTTCGCTCAGGAAGCGGTGAAGCCGTCGGACTGGCTTCCATGATCCCGATCCATTCGGAGACCCTGCCCTACTTGAAAACCGACCCGTTTTCGGCTCCGTATCTATCTTCTCTATCAGCGGAGGAATTGAAGCTGCTGGCGGTCGATCCACCTGGTCAATCGGGATGGTTCATCCGAACCATTGACTACAAGGACTGGAAAAATGTCAATCTGATCATCGAAGCGATGTATTTGATTTTTTCCTATTTATGTTCGGGCGGACTTTTTATCGCTTCTCCGCCGCCATTGGAATTTTTTCAGGGGGCGCACTTGAGTATGGGCTTTCAAATTGCACCCGGCGTTGTTCATCGGCATTATGATGGCAGAACGTTAACGCCGACATTCGTGCTCGACACGAGAGGAGAGAAGCTGGAGGCATTCCTTCGATTTCTGCTTAAGCAGGGAGGGTATTCCAGTTTTACACCGAGCTTGCCGGCGGGTCTGCTTGAGCGGCTGACGAAGCGGGAACGCGAGGTCGTTCTGCTCGCAATAGATGGTCAAACCAACGGAGAAATTGCCAAAACCCTCTATGTAAGTGAGATCACGGTGAAAAAGCATGTCAGTTCGATATTCGTCAAGCTGGCAGTGAAAAACCGCAATCAATTAATTAAGCTTTTCACCAGTAAAACCTGAGGACTTATCTATTTCCGGCTCACACCTTTAAGTGGTGTGGGCTTTTTACGCTTTTTGCATCAGATACGGAACCGGAAATGATACACAGCGATTGCATATTTGAGACCAATACCATACGAACGTATAATATCCAACTCCAACGCTCCCTGTTATATTAGTTTCATGAATAGGCTGTAGGGTGTTGACGGCCGTAGAAAGGAGACAAGGCGATAGGGTGCATTCGGATGATCGAACGATCAATAATCGACTGATCGGCAGTGGAACACCGTTTCATCATCGTCATCATTTAGGCAAAAGATCTTATTTCATGCGGCTATGGCCCAATCAAGCAGGGGGAAGATAGGTATGGGAATCAAGTTCATCAAAGTATCTGTTGTTTATTTTGTCATCGGCATTCTTCTGGGTATGTATATGTCGATGGCTAACCAGCATGTATTCGCAAGTGTGCACGCACATATCAATCTGCTGGGCTGGCTGTCGTTTGCGGTGTCTGGTATTATCTACTATTTGTTTCCAAGGGTGGGATTCAGCCGTTTGTCCATCGTACATTTCTGGATGCACAATATTGGACTGCCACCGATGATGCTGGGATTGTTTCTGTTGCTTAGCGGAGCTGAATCATATGAGTTCCTGATTCCGATTGGCGCAATTCTGGTTGTACTTAGTGTCATCGTGTTCGCGGTTAATGTACTGATCCATATCCGATCGTCGGAAGGGTAAGAATCGTATTTCTTATCTGTGATAGACGCCTTATTTTGATCGATATAGAAATAGTTTCCATAGAGAAGTTTAGTATCATGCAGTCATGATATTAAACTTCTCTATTTCTATGTTAATACGAATATATGACCTATTTCACTTAAATGGAGAAAATGAATGGCCTAACCTCTTGTTCATAGCCACTTTTAAGCTTGACGGGGTGAAGCATTACACATACATTAAATAGGTACCTATTTAACCTGAAAAGAAGGTCATTCCATATGGAAGTCTGGAAACGCAATTTATACATCTTATGGACCGGGAACTTTTTAACTGCGGTTGGCATTGGTATGATTATCCCTTTTTTGCCGCTTTATGTGCAAGATCTTGGTGTACATGATGTGAAACAAGCCGCTCTATGGGCCGCTATGATTTTCGGGATCAATCACCTGATGATCGCACTCATATCTCCCTTGTGGGGCAGGTTTTCAGATACATATGGGCAAAAGCTGGTTATGGTAATAACCAGTATAGGCTCGGCCGTTATCATTGCGGCTATGGGTCTTGTCGATACTCCCTTACAACTGCTTCTGCTCCGCGCCGCTTTTGGGACGATGGGCGGTTATCCAACCTCCTCTGTAGCCTTATTGGCCATAGAAGCTCCCAAGCAACAGGTGGGTAACGCTTTAGGCACACTGCAAACCGGACAAGTCACCGGTCAATTGTTAGGGCCGCTGATTGGCGGCGTGCTGGCTGAGTGGTTGGGGATACGCGATTCCTTCTTTATTACTGGCTTCTTTATATTCCTGGCTGCGCTGCTGACGGTATTTGGAGTGAAGGAGACGAATACATACCCTAAATTCAAGTTCAAAAGCTTGTTAAGGATGAGTAACCCGTTTAAATCCAGAATTCGTCAACAGGAGGTTCCAGATAAGAAAGCATGGCATGATATTTTTGTGCAATCTCCACTTATTATCACGCTATTTATTTCTACATTCCTGATCTCTATAAGCTTTGCGAGCATTAGTCCGATGATTTCGTTGTATGTAAAAAGCATGAATATCGTGGATCACATTGAAATTATGGCTGGTCTCATATTTGCTTCTACGGCCTTAGGCACGATGATCACGGCACCGCTGCTCGGAAGAATGGGAGATCGACATGGTCATACTATCATACTGCTCGTATCACTCATTCTGATTGCCGTTCTGCATATTCCTCAAGGGTTAGTCACCAATGCCTGGGTGCTCGTGGGCATACGGTTTATTACCGGGTTATGTATCGGTGGTGTGATTCCATCTATCAGTTCCCTGCTGCGCAAATTGACCCCAACTCCTGTTCAAGGCAGCGTATTTGCCTATAATGCTAGTGCTGGATCATTGGGAAACTTGTCAGGAGCGATATTCGGAGGACTTGTGGCAAGCAGCTTTGGCATTTCTCTGGTGTTTTATGTTATTGCCGGAGTTTTCTTCGTACATTTCCTGATGATAGCTGTTCAGTTCAAGAGGTTCAGAAGAGCGGAGCAGGAGCAGGATGTATCCTAAGATATTAGGTAAATAAAATATAATATAAAAGGTTTGACTTCTCATCTGTACTTCAACAGAAGTAGAGTCTTATAGAAACCCGCGCCCAGCGCGGGTTTTTTAGTTTATGTTGTTTAGGTAATGGATGGCATGACGATGATAAATACCGGACAAGCCGAATGTACATAATCCTATAGAGGGTGGATACAAAAGTGTGATATCGGTTCATTTTTTGTTCGATTGTTGTATTTAAAAGTCTTACGCATTTTTTTACAATTACTAGTGTGATCAGAAACCAAAGGGTACAAAGCGGAAAGGAGCAATCAACAAATGGTGAAAAAAATTCAAGTGACGGTTTGGAATGAATTTTGGCATGAGCAATACCAGGATAACATTAAAGAGGTTTATCCTGACGGTATTCACCGTGTAATTGCAGGGCATTTGGAGATGCAGCCGGACATGGAGGTGAGAACGGCAACGCTTTATGATGCGGAATGTGGTCTATCAGACGAGATCATAGAGCAGACGGATGTATTGATCTGGTGGTCGCACATGAAGCATGACGAAGTACCGGATGAATGGGTAGACAAATTGTACAAACGCGCTATTGCCGGTATGGGAACGATTTTCTTGCATTCTTCCTCAGGTTCGAAGCTGTTCAAACGGCTGTTGGGAGCGGTAGGGGGCCATAAGTGGAGAGAAGCACATGAAAAGGAGCGGCTGTGGGTTCTAAAACCGGGGCATCCGATTGTCGATGGTATCGGTGAATGTGTTGAACTGCAGGAAGAGGAAATGTATGGTGAATACTGGGATATTCCCGAGCCTGACGAATTAGTGCTTGCTAGTTGGTTCGAAGGTGGTGAGATTGCACGCAGTGGGATTACTTATACTCGTGGTAAGGGTCGGCTGTTTTATTTCAGACCAGGTCATGAAGAGTATCCGACCTATTATAACGCGAATGTTATGCGGATCATTGAGAACGGGACGCGATGGGCGGCACCACTAGCTTCATCTCCAACGATTACTAGCGGTAATGTCAATTCAATTGAACCAATCGCTGGCTTCTTGCGAGACGGTCGTGGAAATCGGATCGACTGATCGGTTTCAAACTGAAACCATTTAAGCGCAGTTCAATTCGGAAGGAGAACATAGATCATGTCTACCGAACGCGATGGGAAAGCCAAATCAACCGTTTTTCCTGTCCTGTTTGCCATAAGCATTGCCCACCTGATCAATGATTCGTTACAAGCTGTTATTCCTGCCTCATATCCAATATTGCGGGACTCCTTGCATTTATCTTATACACAGCTCGGTATGATTACGTTCATTCTTTATTTTTCCTCCTCAGTTATGCAGCCTTTCGTAGGAGCATTCGCAGATGCGCGGCCTACGCCATATATGCTTCCTGCAGGCATGCTGTTATCGTTTCTAGGCATGCTGGGGCTCGCCTTTGCTCCGGGTTATATGACGGTACTTGGCTCCGTTGTCCTCGTAGGGATCGCCTCTGCGGTATTCCACCCCGAAGGGGCACGGATTGCCTATCTCACTGCGGGCTCGAGAAGAGGGCTGGCGCAATCGATCTTCCAGGTGGGAGGGAATGCCGGAAGCGCGATGGCTCCGCTGATGACCGCGCTAATCTTTTATCCGTTTGGACAGTTCGGCGCTATATGGTTTACGATAGTTGCCGCTTTGGGAGTCGTTTTGCAGACTTGGGTGGCACGTTGGTACAAGGGACACTTGATGACTTCCCGGCAAATGACGAAAAACAAAACTGCCGGACAGGAGGAATTAAAATATCAGAGAAGGGTTATTGGTGCGATCGTAGTCATCATTCTGATCGCATTTGCACGATCGTTATTCGGTTCCAGTATCGGAACCTACTTCGTATTCTACCTGATGGAGAACTACAAGCTTTCGATACCCGAGGCGCAGATCTACATCTTTCTCTATATGGGGGCTGGCATATTAGGTACGTTCTTTGGCGGACCGCTGTCGGATCGCATTGGCCGGAAAAATGTCATATTGCTATCGGTGCTCGGCGCCTCGCCGTTTGCCCTTTTGCTGCCCCATGCTGGAGAGCTCTGGACATATCCACTTCTCGTTATATTGGGGCTTATTAATCACAGCAGCTTTTCTGTTACCGTCGTTTATGTCCAGGAGCTGATGCCTGGCAAGGTAGGTATGGTTTCAGGACTAATCACGGGTCTGGCATTCGGTATGGGTGCGATTGGAACCGTTGTTGTAGGCGGATTGATCGATTTGACCAGCTTGTCGATTGTTATTACCCTGTGTTCGTTTATGCCATTGTTCGGGTTTATTGGCTTGCTGCTCCCGTCCGACAAAACGATCCGTGGTCGGTTGGAGCAGAAGAAAGATAAGAATGAAATGACTACCGGAGTGTAATCGCTGTTGATTCCCGTTCATTTAAATTGAGCTCACGATATGAGCATTGGAGGAGTAATTGAAATGGAACGTGCAAAAGTGATTCAAGTTGGAGTAGGTGGATTCGGTAAAAACTGGATCGAAGGCATTAAAGATGTAAAATCTATACAAATTGTAGCTATCGTCGATGTTGTACAGGAAAATTTGGTTGAAGCGCTGAAGGTGCTGGGAGACGGAAATATACCAGTTTACTTATCATATGAAGACGCTTTCCGTGAAGTAAAGGCTGATCTTGCCCTGCTGATTACGCCGCCTCCGACCCGTCATCGCTTAACACGCGCTGCTCTCGATGCTGGTATGCATGTTATCGTGGAGAAGCCGATGGCTTCTAATTATAAGGAAGGACTTGAGCTGCTTGCAATCTCACAGCAATATGACAAGGCGGTATCCGTTAATCAGAACTACAGATGGACACCGGAGATGAAGGCGATCCGTAATGCGCTGGAATCCGGCATGATCGGGAAGCTTGGAGTTGTGGAATGGCAGTTTGACCGGGATGGGTCCAGACACCGTGGTCCTCAATCGGAATGGAGAAAAGACCGTGAAGAGCCGTTACTTACGGAATTAAGCATCCATCATTTTGATTTAATGCGGTATTTGCTCAACGTCCATCCCGAATCGGTATTTGCCAGCAGCTTCAGTCCGATATGGAACGAGCGGATCGGTCATTCATCGGCTTCGGCCATCATTAAATTTAAGGGCGGCATTCATGTAAACTATTTTGCCAGCAGCGCCAATAAAGGCAAGGATACGACCTGGACGGGCAACTTCCGTCTGGTTGGAAGCTCCGGGACACTGGAGTTTACGGAGGGTACAGCGTACTACGTGACCGAAGCGGGAGAACGTCAGCAGCTGGAGCTGCCGGAGCTGGAGTATGAAGGTGTTGCCTATACGGTCAACGAGTTTGTTCTAGCAGTCACAGAAGGACGCAAGCCTGTCACTCATATTACTGACAACCTGATCAGCTTTTCGATGGTCGGAGCAGCCGTGGAATCCTCCAAAACTGGTCACGTCGTACGATTGGACACCGGTCATTACCAGGCATACTAGTCACATTTGAACACTATGGAGATAACGGGACGCCCTTTCATCAGGGCATACCGCTCTATCAATGAGAGGAGCAGCAGCAACATGCCAACAAAAATTCGCGTAACGGTCTGGAATGAATTTTACCACGAGCAGCATCTGGATATGGTCAAAGAGGTATATCCGGAAGGAATTCACCGGGCGCTGGCTAATTATTTAGAAAAGGTGGAAGAACTGGAAGTGTCCACGGCTACTCTGTATGATCCTGAACATGGTTTACCAGATCTGGTCATTGAGCAGACAGACGTCCTGATCTGGTGGGCGCATATGAAGCATGAGGAAGTACCGGATGAATTGACAGATAAGCTGTATCGGCGTGTGATAGAAGGGATGGGGGTCATTTTCCTTCATTCCGCCTCTGGCTCCAAGCTGTTCAAACGGTTGATGGGTACAAGTGGAGGCGGCAAATGGCGGGAGGCGCACGAGCGTGAGCGATTATGGGTGCTCAAGCCCGGTCATCCCATTGTGGACGGTATTGGTGAATATATTGAGCTGCCGAACGAGGAGATGTATGGGGATCCTTCTAACATCCCGGAGCCGGATGAATTGATTTTCATGAGCTGGTTTGAAGGCGGAGAGGTCATGCGCAGCGGCAATGTCTACACAAGAGGGAGGGGCAAGATATTCTACTTCAGGCCGGGGCATGAGGAGTATCCGACATATTACAATAAAGATGTGTTAAAGGTGATCGAGAATGCTGCAAGGTGGGCCGCCCCGTCAATCACTCCTCCTACTGTCACAACCGGTAATGTTCGCTCGATAGAGCCAATCAAAGGTTATATCCGTGACGGCATGGGGAACCCGATTAAACAGGAATAAATCGACGTTGCTGCTGATAACTGTGATAGATTGCTGCATTTTTCGTTACATTGTAATATGTGAAAGCGTTTCCTAGTGAAATATAATCTTAGTATCGACAATGAAAGGAGGCGCTTCATAATGGGGCTATCAACCACTGCATCCGCATCACCGAAACTGTTGTCTAATCGACAGGTATTGTGGACCCGGATGAAAAAATACAAACTGATGTATATGTTCTTACTGCCGGCCATCGTGGTGACGATCATATTCGCTTATATTCCAATGATAGGTTTAATTATGGCATTCCAGGATTATAGTGCCGTACAAGGCTTCCTGAATAGTCCGTTTGCCGGATTTAAGCATTTTCAGAATATGCTTTCGAATCCAGAGTTTATGCTTGGCTTAAAAAACACAGTAGCCTTAAACGGGCTTCTTATTGTGATCGGGTTTCCACTGCCCATTATTTTCGCTCTTCTCATCAATGAAATCAAGAATGTGAAGTTTAAACGAATTACGCAAACGATCTCTTACCTGCCGCATTTTATTTCCTGGGTTGTCGTTTCCGGTTTGGTCTATAAGCTGCTTGAGGAAGATTTTGGTAGTATCAATCTGCTCATTCAAATGCTTGGCTTTGAGAAAATTTCGTTTATGCGGGAAGTGGATTATTTCTGGGGGGTCTTTGTGACTACTGTGATATGGAAGGAATTTGGCTGGAACTCGATTATTTTTCTTGCAGCATTAACCGGAATCGATCAGGAGCAATACGAAGCCGCGACTATAGACGGAGCAGGCCGGTTTCAAAAGCTGTTGTATATCACACTCCCAGGGATTGCTAACGTCATCGGCCTCATGTTCATATTCAAGGTTGCAACCATCTTCGGAGGAGGTGGGGGAGGAGCCAGCTTCGACGCCGTTTACAATATGGGCAATGCACTTGTTTCCGAAGCGTCTTTGACACTCGATTATCATGTGTATTTGGCAGGGATACGCCATGCTGAGGTTTCTTACGGAACCGCCGTTGGTCTTGTCTTATCGATATTATCGTTCTGTATTCTGCTGCTGTCCAACCGGATAAGCAAAAAAATAAGCGGATACGGCGCCTTCTAGGGCATATAGAAAGGAGGGATTATTGAATGGCGCGATTGGCCAAATACACGATTACCGATATTGTCATCGCCATGATGATGCTGATCATCTGTTTTATAACGCTGTATCCTTTCTGGTATGCGATCATATATTCGTTTAGCAGCAGCAACGCGTCTATGAGCCATCCGGTTACCTTGATTCCCATACAATTCACCTTTGAAAATTATGCGACAGTGTTTGAAAATAATCAAATTTTCCGCTCATTCCTAGTTACGGCTGGCCGAACGATAGGTGGGGTGCTCTATTCCGGGACGATCGTAGCACTTGCTGCGTATGCGATTTCCAAGCGGGCGCTCCCAGGGAACAGGTTCATTGCAATTTTCCTGTTGATCCCTATGTATTTCAGCGGAGGTTTGCTTCCGAGCTACATTTTGATTTATAAGCTGGGATTGTTCAATCATTTTCTCGTTTATATTTTGCCGCACGGCTTCTGGGCGTTCAACATGTTAATTATGAGAACGTTCTTTGATTCCCTTCCTGCCAACCTGGTAGAATCGGCTACAATTGATGGGGCCGGTGACTTCAAGGTGTTTTGGAAAATCATCATCCCTTTGTCCATGCCGGTTACGGCGACGATTGCGATGTTCAATGGGGTGTTCCAGTGGAATTCCTGGTTCGACGCTATGTTGTATGTCAGCAATGAAAGTTTGCAACCACTTTCGTTCATTCTGCAGCGGATTCTTAAAGAGACGCTTGCCGCGCAGCTGCTGGCGTCACAGGGACTGGTCGGCGCGATCGATATGGACTCGAACCAGACATCGCCAGAATCATTGAAAATGGCCACCTTGATCGTATCGACCATACCAATCGTCGTGATCTATCCGTTTTTGCAAAAATATTTTGTGAAAGGATTCATGATCGGAGCTGTCAAAGGCTAAACCTTATCATTTTAAGAAAAAGGGGGATGTATCTATGTGGAAGAAGGCGGTTCATCTAATGCTGATTTCCTCGTTAGGCCTGCTCACCGCTGCCGGTTGCACTGGTGGTGATAACGGGGGTGCTGTAATTAAGCCTGGCGGTGATAAAAAGGCAGAAGGGAACACGAAGCAAGCAAAGCTGCCAATCCGATTCTACAGCCAAGGCTACCAGACCCGCATCGATGTAGCATCGCATGACGTGGTAACACCTTTTATCGAGAACAAATTTAATCTGGAATTTACAGAGATGTATGTGAACAACGACCAGCCGCTCAAAGAAAGATTGAACCAATGGATTGCCACCAAAAATTTGCCCGATATTATGATGATGGACAAAGCAAATGCCAACTACGCTATCAGTACTGGACAATTCGCCGATCTGACGGATTATGTCAAAGACATGCCAAGCCTGCAGAAATGGTTTCCTCAGGAATATTGGGGCCGATTTACGAATGACGGTAAAAACTATCAAATCCCGACTCCAGTCGTAAACACGAATTCCAATGATCCGAAATTCGCTAATGATCCTTACAATTCAGGAAAAAGATTAACCTCGCTGCAGGTACGTGAGGACCTTCTCGCTAAGGCTGGATATAAATTCAAGCCGATCAAAGAGATCAAGAAAGATACGATTGATAAGGGCAAAAAACCGACTGTTGAGGATTTTGCGATCGAACCGGCTATCCGCACACCGGAAGATTTTTACCAGCTGTTAAAAAAAATCAAAGAGCTGAACGTAACAGCTAACGGGAAGCCGCTTATTCCGCTTTCGTTCCCGATATGGGCGCAATTCCATTTTGGCTCGATGTTCGATTTTGGGCACTGGACCCAAGATAAAGATGGTACTGTAGACGGTTTTCTTGGTTCCAAGGATGCCAAGAAGTATCATGAATATTTGAACCGACTGTATCAGGAAGGGCTGCTTGATAAAGATTTCATCATCCAAAAGGACGATCAATTACAGACTAAAGCGGCTACAGGTCAGCTCGGTGTGATACTTGCAGTACTGAACCTGGATGCGGTGAGACAATCCCTACTGGCTACCGATCCTTCGATGGAGCTTCGTGTCATTCCGTGGCCCAAGATGGATCCGGACAAAGGATTTTACGATATTTACGAGGGCTCGTTCTGGCGGCTGCTTATACGCAAGGATTTCCCGGAAATAAAACGGCTGACGCAATATTTGGATTGGACCCTAAGTGATGAAGCGCTTGATCTGATGTCGTGGGGACCTGAGAACACAGGCATCTGGAAGATGCAAGACGGCAAGAAGGTGTTTGTAGACCCGCAGGTGGAAAGTGATATGCTCACAGGCAAGCTGGGTGGTAAAGGCGCGGATTATTATGGTCTATACGCCAAGCAGTTTTACAGCAAGGCATCGTATTTCGGACTTGGTTGGTATATGGCAAGAGACTACAATCCCAAGAGTCCCTTGCGAAGCTACCCGCCGAACTATGACATTTATGTAATGAACAGTGGCATGGTCGGCAAAGGGGGTTATAATGTTACCGGAACGGCTTCCTATGGCGATGGGAGCAAGGAAGCCGAATTGGTCTCCAATACGTACTGGACATTCACAACACTGGATGTAGCAAAGCTGCTGACGCCCAAGACCAAAGAAGAGTTCGACAAGAACTGGGACACGATAAAAACGAAGTACATGAAGGATACAAACTACGAACAGGCAGCTAAAAATATGGTACAATGGTTCAAAGCCAACGCTCCAAAAAAATAATAGTCTGTCAATAAGCTTAACGGGATATCCTACAAGATATCCCGTTACATTCGCTTTATGGAAGAAAACGTGTACCGGGAGGCCACAATATGATCAAGGTGCTGATCGTAGACGATTTTCAGGTTGATCGTGAGAATCTTACGCTGATGTTAGAAACCGAACCTGCATTTCAGCATGTGGCTGTCATAGGCGCATGCGAGAATGGCAAGGAAGCATTGGATTTTATGAAAACGCTTCAACCGGATATTATTATCAGTGATATTGAAATGCCCGTCATGGATGGATTTGAAATGGTCAGGATGGTACGTCAGCTGTATCCACAGATCAAAATCATTTTTTCCAGCCTTTACAATGAATTTGAATATGCGAAAGACGCCATGTATCTGGGAGGTTACGGATATTTGCTGAAGCCTGTTGATCCCAAGGAGCTTCTGCAATGCGTCAGCGCAGTTACGGATAGGATCACTAGCGATTTGAAGTTTCGCAAAGATTACGAATACTTATCCAGGCAGCTTAACGAGAACAAGCCGTATTTAATCGAAAGCTTGTTGATAAGCTTGATGTACGGAACGGCTGGCAATGACATCCATGTGTCGGAAAAGCTGGAGCTGCTGGGGTTGGATATGAAGGACTGCTGGTATGTTGCCTCGTTGATCGAAATCGACGGCTTCGTCCAGTTAACTCGGGATATGAATATCGAAGAGAAGCATCTCTTTCAAATGATGGTATTAAGCCGTATCCGTGAGGTTCTCGGCTCCTGCTGCAATCAGCTTTCGGTTTCCCTTCATCAGGCGCATATTGCCATCGTTTTTTATTATCCGGAAGCTGTTGAGGATCGTTTAAGTCAAATACATACGGTGCTAAGTAATATTTTATTGGAGTTTTCGAAATCGGATATCAGCTTGTCGATTATGGTCAGCGGCTATTCGAAGCATATTTTGTGCCTCAAATTTCTGTATGAGCAGTGCCTCTATATATTACGATACAAATATTTGCTGGGTAAAGGAAAGATCTTGTACAGCAGCGACATACCTTCCAGTAAAGAGAAACCATTATTTGATTACAACGGGATTGAAAAGGAACTGCGGGTTCTGCTGAATACAGGAACTGCGGACGAAATCACAGATTATATCCATAATCTGTATCTTGGCTTGCCGGACAACAGCTCCCCTGAGGAGCTTAAAGGCTTTTTTTATTTCATGATGATCTGCTTGCAAAATATCGTACACTCCAACCCCGAAGGCTTTGCCGGGCAGTCCGAACTTACGTCTCCGGCTGCATGGGAAACCTTGGTTACGTTGGAAACGGTATCCGATGCGGTAACATGGATTTGCGAATGCTTGCTTACCGCAAACAAGTGCATAAGGGAACGGGAGTTTCATAAAAACAAGGTCATGGTCGAGAAGATCAAACGTTACATTGAGCGGAATTATCAGACGAATATTACATTGGAAATGTTATCAGAGGAGCTTTATTACAGCCCGAATTATATCAATCAGATTTTTAAGCAAGAGACTGGTGGAACGATATTCGATTATGTGACACGGTACAAAATGGAGCGAGCTAAGGACATGCTGGCAGTCAATCATATTAAGCTGTACGAAATAGCGGAAAAGCTTGGTTACAATCATACCGCCTACTTTAGCAGCTTGTTTAAGAAATATATGGGTGTCACACCCAAAGACTTTAGAAGGCAATTGGAATCATGAACCATTTATTGCGCTCACTTGCTGCAACCGTCATGAAGGTTCATGGTAACACAAAGCTCAAATATAAGCTCATGTTAGCCTATTCATTGGTATTTACCGTGAGCATCCTCTCCGTCGGCTTTACGGCATACTATCAATCAAGGGATTTCATGACCAATTCCGAGAAGAATGCAGCTGCCCAAAGTATGGTGCAGCTTCATAATGCGATCGATAGTTTCCTTGAAATTTATTTTAACAAAAGCGAAATGGTGTTTTTTAATCTGCAGCTGCAAAAGCATTTGTCTACATATCAGGAGGATATCGATGATTTGGTGTACGCGCACAAAGATATTAATGATATCGTCAAACAAATTATTAACGATGTGAAACGGCCTTATCTAAAAAATTCTTACTATTTCGGTGGTAACATCCAGCTGCTGCTGTATACCAAAAACAGCAGTCTGTTTTCCGATGGTCAGACGATTTTTAACTACGATGATATTAAGGATATGGCTTGGAACCGGACCATGCTGGAGACGGATACTTATTTTATATGGGAAAGCCGGGTCAAATTCGGCGATCAATATTATGTTGCATTGAACCGAAGGCTCATCGATTTTGGAACCTCGAAGGACCTGGGTGTTATGAGACTCCTTATCCCGGTGGAACGTATTCAGAACATTATAGCTAAAAGCATAGAAAATTCCGATTACCAGCTGATCTATACGGACGAAGAGGATCGAATGATTACCAGCTATGGACCTATGATTGCGCAATTACCCGGTTTAAGGGAGCGAGTCAAGCAAGTCCCATTAGACTCGGGAGTATCCGAATCGATAATAGATGGCAGCCGATACCTTTCCGGTGCTATGAAATCGGAAATAACGGGCTGGAAGCTCACCTATTTTACCCATAAGAACAATATCACCGATAAAGTAAACCGGATTAGCTATTCGATCATCGTGTCTATTCTGGTCTCCATAGTCTTATGTATATTTATTGCCTTGTTGATCTCCGCCTATATGACCCAAAGAATTGATGTGCTCGTTAGTAAAACCAATAAGGCTAAGCAGGGTAACCTTATCATCACGGATGTAATCCGTGGCAATGACGAAATCGGCCAGCTGGATAAAAATTTCAACAGCATGATTGAGCAAATTCACAATTTGATCGAGGTTGAATATAAATCGAAAATTTTGTTGAACCATACGAAATTTGAGCTGCTGCAGGAGCAGATCAATCCGCACCTGCATTATAACACTTTGGCGATGATCGCATCCTTGGCCAAGAAATCGAACCAAACTGAAATTTATGAAGTAACCAACCATCTAATTCGTTTCTACAAGAACATGTTAAACAAAGGAAAGCTTATCATAAGCTTGGCTGCGGAATTTGAAATTATCCGTCACTACCTGGAGCTTAGCAAATTCGTCTACTCACTTGATATTGACGTTATGTTCGAAGTTGAGGATGACATCATGGATTATTACTCCATTAAAATGCTGCTTCAGCCGCTCGTCGAAAACGCCATTTTCCATGGCATCATGCCCTCCAAGAAAGGAACGATCGTCATTGGTGGCAGAGAAGTGGAGAAAGGAATCGAGCTGTATGTTTCGGATGACGGAGCAGGCTTACCGGAGCATATGATCGATTATATACGGAATTTAACAACGGATACGGACGAGAAGCATGGTTATGGACTAACCAATGTTGTCCGCAGATTTCAATTGTTTTTTGGAGATTCCTTCAGCTTCGAATGCGAAAGCTCGCAGGGGATGGGTACAACTTTTGTGGTAAGAATCCCCAAGTTTACCGAAAATGAAATTAAGTTGTTTCTGAAAGAAAAATATTTGTACTCGTGACTTATTAAACGGTATAATGTTATCCCCTTAGCTGGATGATGTTTACCTGGATCGTAGAATGTGTATAAATAGATAGGGATAGTTCGGAAAGGAGAGGTTCCATGAGCAGTCAGAAAAAACAGCGCTTCAACGATTACTTTGAACTGGGGTTATACTTCATATCCACGGGGTGCCTGATTTACTTTCTGATCCAAGGTATCCCTCTGAAAGCCTTACAAGGCATACTCATCATTTCTGTTCTGACGATTATTCGTGGTGTTGTTAAGTTTACAAAAACGGAGCTGTTTCCCGCACTGAGGTTTTCGATCTTATTTTTCATTTTCCTTACGATGCTGCTAGCCAACGAATTCGGATTTTATGGTATCATCCCGAATCTGGATAAAATCGAGCATTTGCTGTCAGGAGTAATTCTCCACTTTATCGGCATGTTAATTTACTGGAAGCTCACTGCTGCTGAGGGTAACCAACGTAACGTGTCTTCCACTGCGATCTGGTTTGGCTTCTTCTTCTCTGTGGCGATGGCGGGCTTCTGGGAAATGTACGAATTCACTACAGATTACCTGTTTGGGTTTCAATCTCAGAGAGGCAGCTTGACTGATACGATGGGAGACATCATTTGCGGGACGATTGGTGCTGTGGGAACAAGTATTTATTTAGCATTTAAAGGAAAAAGGGAGAACCCTTCCCCCTCAACAACTTGACATGAATGAATGACCTTCACAGCCTTTTCCGATTTGCCAAGGAAAGGCTTTTTTTCGATCCCAGTGCTCGATTACTACGACTACCTTCAATGAGCTACTGAATATTTAAATAAGCTTTGATAAATTTCTGCTATACATTCGATGGCCCGTCCACATACAATGTATGTGAAATTAGAAAAGATTCGATGTTGGGGGGCAGTCCATGAAGGAGCAAAGTATACCTTATCGTCGGTTGTTCAATCTGCGTATCAATGCGGGAAGGTTCGATAGGCCTGAACAAGTCGTCAAGCAGCTCGGTGCTATGCAGGCACAGGATTACCATCAAGCCCTGTGGGCAATAGGTTTGCGGATGCAAGCATCAACCGCGGCGGATATCGAACAAGCCATCGCAGACCGCAAGATCATACAGACTTGGCCAATGCGCGGAACGATCCATTTTGTATCTCCTGATGATGTGAGATGGTTGTTGAAGCTTTCGGCTGCCCGTACATTGGCACAGGATAACCGAAGGCTGGAACAACTGGAGCTTAATCTGGAGATCATTGAACGCAGTAAGCAGATTATGTATGACGCCTTACAGGGCAATAAGCAGATATCCCGGCCCCTTCTCATGCAACTGCTGGAGGAAGCAGGGATCAGTACGAACAATCAGTGGGGGTATCATCTCCTCTGGTATATCGCACAGTCTGGTCATATTTGTATGGGGCCGAGGGAAGGCAAGCAGCAAACCTTCGTATGGTTGGATGAGTGGGTGCCCAAATCCAAGGAATTATCGATGAGCGAAGCGCTTGCCGCGCTTGCAGAAAGATATTTTACGAGTCATGGGCCTGCAACCGTGTATGATTTTGCCTGGTGGGCTGGAATTACGCTCTCCGCTGCTCGTCAGGGAGTCGAAGCTGTGCAGTCCCGTCTGGTGTCGGAGAAGGTAAACAATCAGGTATATTGGGAAGGCCAACATATCCAAACAAGAATTACCGATTCTGAATCAACTGTTTATCTGCTACCGGGATTTGACGAGCATCTGCTCGGCTACAAGGACCGCAGTGCGGTGCTGCAAGCCGAAGATGCTCAACATATTGTACCTGGGAATAATGGTGTATTCAGATCGACCATCATCATCGATGGTCAAGTCGCGGGCATATGGAAACGCACAATCAAGAAGAAAGGTATTGATATCGAGTTCCATTTATTTGCGCATCATCAAGACAGGGAAGAGGGCATCCTGGAAACTGCTCGTCGATACTGTGGGTTTATGGGGCTGCCTTTAGCTTCGACATCATTTACATAAGCATCACCAAGCTTGCCGAAGCGCGAACAAATCATGAAGCTCCTCATTCGATAGCTCTGTAATCCAGCTTTCTGAGGTGGAGATTACGTTCTCGCTTAAGCTCATCTTGCTTTCCAGCATCTCGTCGATCTTCTCCTCAAGCGTGCCCAGTGAAATGAACTTATGCACCTGTACGTTTCGCTTCTGTCCCATCCGATAGGCTCGATCCGTAGCTTGGTTCTCGACAGCAGGGTTCCACCAGCGATCGTAATGGAACACGTGGTTAGCTGCCGTCAGGTTGAGTCCGACACCGCCCGCCTTCAAGGACAGAACAAAGATACCCGGACCTGTTCCGTCTGCAGCCTGGAACGCGTCAATCATTTTATCGCGTTCCGCTTTGGGTGTGCTGCCGTTCAAGTACAGCACGGGCTCGTTCTGCTGAGCCTGCAGTACGTCGGCCAGCATACGGCCCATGCCTACGTATTGGGTGAAGATCAAGCAGGAATCACCCTCATCCCTGAGCTCGCTAACCATCGCTGCAATCCTTTCCAGTTTCGCTGATCGTGTGATGTACGCTTCACGGTATTCATCAAGTAGAAGAGCTTCTCCCGATGGCGCAGCTTCCTTTAGCAGCAGCATGGGGTGGTCGCATAGCTGTTTAAGCTGGGTCAAGACGGCGAGGATGGCTCCTTTTCGCTCAATGCCCTCCAGATTCTTCATACGTTCCATAAGATCCTTGACTACGCGCTCGTAGAGGGCTCCTTGCTCGGCGGTCAGGTTGATATACACCTTCATCTCCAGCTTGTCCGGCAAATCCAGCTGTATGGCAGGATCTTTCTTCTTACGGCGCAGCATGAAGGGCTTGATAAGCTTCTGCAGCTGTGCAGTTGCCCCCTCGTCGTGATGCTTCTCAATAGGATTGGCAAAGCGATGCTGAAATCCTCGCTGGTTGCCCAGATAACCAGGATTAAGGAAATCATAAATGGACCACAGTTCTGATAATCGATTCTCAATCGGCGTCCCTGTAAGCGCAATGCGATGTTGTGCCTGGAGCGAGCGAACGGCTGCCGATTGTTTATTTTGCGCATTTTTGATGTTCTGGGCTTCGTCCAGACAGAGGGAGCTCCAGACGGTCTCACGCAGGGTTTCTTGATCCAACAGTGCAGTTGTATAAGAGGTGATGACAACGTCTGTATCTTTCAAAACGTTAGTCAGCGCCTCTCCGTTTAATCGTCCCTTCCCGTAATGAAGCCATACCTTTAATTCGGGCGCAAAACGCGCCAGCTCCTTTTGCCAATTGCCAAGAACAGAGGTTGGGCAGATGAGCAGGGAGGGGGACTCAGATTCTGTTTGGTGATGAAGTAAATAAGTAATGAATTGGACGGTTTTACCAAGTCCCATGTCATCGGCCAAACAGGCACCCAGCCCGAATTTTCTCAGAAAACTGAGCCATGTAAAGCCTTCACGCTGGTAGCCGCGAAGCTCTGCGCGCAGTCCATCAGGTATCACAAGCTCTTTTAAACTCGATGGCTGTCCTAACTGACGAAGCAGAGCCAAGAGATGCGAGTTCAATTCAATTTCCAACTGAATCCGCTTTTCTTCTTCTTCCGCATCTGCTTCAGTTGTCAGACCAAGCTCTGCTGGCTTTGCTGGTTCCGCTTCATTTAACAGATGCAGCTGAAGGACATCCTGCAAGGATAAGCCTTCTTCCGGGTTCACGCTTTCCATGAGCCTACGGATTTGCTCCAGCAGAGCAGGATCCAAGTAGACCCATTCTCCGCGGAAACGGATCAGCCTTTCTTTGCGGCCGAGCAGCTCAGCGAATTCGGCTGCATCCAGATCGGTATCGCCGATGGCAACTCGCCAGTCGAAGTCAACCAGCGCATTGAGTCCGAATAAGGACTTGCCTTTGCCGCCGGCTTCGGACGTAACTCGAGCGCGTAGGCGCGGCTTCCGCTTAGAAGCAGCCTCCCACCAACCCGGCAGCATCACATTCCAGCCGTAATTTAGTAATTGTCGGCTGTCTACGGTCAGAAACCGCCATGCGATTTCATCAGTTAGCGGTTCAGCAAAGAACTCACCACCGATATTCACATTTGGAAGCGCCTCGCTCAGTCGGGTAGCCCATCCGCCAGAACGTTCTTGAATATACGGGCTCCAATCGCTAGCCCATGTGCCGGAAGCCTGACCGTCTGCACCCAAGCGAATCGGTATAATCGCCGAGCCTTCGCTCTTATCCTGAAGCACCAAACGGAGCCGCCAATCGAACTGCTCGTCATCCGGTTCCAGCAGCTGTAAAGCGGGACGGAAGGGAGCCATATCCGGCTTCCAGCCAAGTGCCGCGAGCCACTCATCCTCTGTAAAAGTAGGAGCCGAGGCAGCTCCTGCCTGTGCTCCTCTAAAGAGTGCGGGATAGTCCCGTCGAAGGTCGGACACGGCTGCTTCATCTGCATAGTGCTCGGTGGTGACAGCAGCAGAAAAAGCTGAGCGCAAACCAACCATATCCTCGCCTGACAATTCCAGACTGACCAGCGTATTCCAATCCAGTTCTTTGAGGTCCTCTGATCCAGCCTCCCATGTCCACTGTAGCTTTCCACTACGGAATGAGCTGTAGCTTGGCATATAACGGCCTTCCTTGGCTTCTCTGTATAGTCGCGGTGCGGCTGCAAGCAGTTCTTGGGTGGCTTCATTCCCACCCTGCCAGCGAATAATGTCCATGAAATTCGGATCAGAGAAGAAGGGGAGCACCATTTCTGCAGGCAGGACTGTCACCGTGAGCTCACCTGCCAGCCGCAGCTCCAGCGTTGTTCCGTAGAAGGATGGCTCGTGCCAGGCAAACATAATTTTGCGGAATTTATCGCCCGGAACCTCATATCCATTCTGAAATCCCCAGAGTAAGGCATCCCCACTATCCGTTAGAATTACATGCAACGTCATCTCATACAATTGTGTACTCATTCCAACAGTTTTCCTTTCTTCAGTTCCTCTTGCAGCGCTCGAAGTCGGCTGTGTCGTTCCATAAATCCAGAGAAAAAACGGTCCCAGCGTTCGGCCTGCTTCATTTTTTTGTACACTTTATCCAGTCTCTTCAGCAGCTTGACTGCTAATTTATAATCATGCCGATTTTTAAGGGAGACATAATGTTCGATGGCTTGATGATAATAGGGCAGCAGGAGAGCTGGAGCTTCCTTCTCGATTGGCTGCAGGACGCTAACCCGATGATAGAGGGGGTCTTGTCCTTTAAAGATTTGCATTTCCAACCAAGGCTTCCATTTTCGCTGCTCGTACAACATTTCATCAATAATCAGGGCCGAATGGGGCAGCATTTCTTCCAGCACGGTCCACAGTTGCTTCTCGGCTTCAGGAACATGTGCGACAGCTTCCTTCCAGTAACCCAAATAGGCATCGAGCTCCTTGGTTCTTTGGCCGTAAAAGTAAGAGGCCGTCCTTAATAACCAATCAATCAGATTGTCCCAATCGTGAGCAGCAGCAATATGATTCAGGAAAGGCAGAAAAAGACGCGTCGGTGCTTTATTTAAAGTACCACTCGCTTCTAAAGCCGCCCATGCGTCACTAGTTCTTGATTGATGCAGGTACAGGAATGCCTTGGCTGCTGAGAGAGAAGAAGAGATCGAGTCGGTTGTTTGCTGCGTTATGTCGTTTATCTCCTGCAATACCCATTGTTCCGTATCGGGATAGGGGGCTATCCAATATTTCCACAGTGCCGTATACAGGCCATAATCAAGATACTTCTGATCTGTTTCTTTGGCCAACTGCTGTCTGACATAACTTAAAGTTTGTTTAAGACGCTCTCCAGCGAGAGTGAAGTCGATTTGTGCAGACTTTTGGTGTAACCAAGCGTGAATTTCATCGTACATTCGGTACAATGCAGACGAAGTATAGTAACTTACAGTTCCTTGCGCAGTCTGCTCTTTGATTTTTCTCAGGATAAATAACTCTTGATGCAACTCAAAAAAGATCAAGTCCATCTTAGAAAAAGGAATAGCTATCTTGCGAATATTTTGCAGCTCATACCGCAGCACGTTCGTAAAGGTTCCCTGATCGTAAGATGGTTTAACATGAGCTGTATATTGGTCCAGAAACTTATGCCAGCTATTAATATCCATGTCTGGCAGCTGCTTGAGCTGCGACTCTGGGGAGATAATCGAAGTGGCCCGCTTGAGGTGATAATTGGCATTCACAATTTGGGAAGCCGGATAACCCAGTCGGTCAGCCAGTTCCATGATAACAGCAGCCAGGTGCTTGCAGGAGGTTCGGACCGGACAGGTACATGTATTGGACAAAAACTTGTCTAAATACAGCTTAACACTGTAATCTTCTGAGCCTGTTACCCTTGCTTGTACCACACGATTCTCCGTAATAATCAGAGAGGCTACACGCTGCTGTTTAAAATAATTAAATCCTCGGCTAAGTGTCACTTCATTAAAAGATTGAGCTACTTGCTCAAGCAGCTTCAACCATTGCTCATCATTTAAAACAGGAAAAGAACTCATCGCAAAGCTCCTTGCTCAAAAATAAAAGATGCTAACCACTCTATTATAAAGCGATACGAGAAGAAATACGATATTTTCATGATTTGCGGCAAAGTAAGTTAGCGATGTAAAGGAAAAAGATGATATCATAAGTGAAATTATATATAGGTGGTGACGGTCTTTGTACAAATGTCGTCAAGTTATGCCAAGTGATTACTTAACAATTTGTAATTTCCCACTAAATGCTGAAGAATTATTTTATATGTATCCCCAAGCAACATTTCCACTGACAGTGGATCAGCTTGAAGCGAAATCCAATAGCAGATTAAAGCCAATGGTTCTATTGGGTGATGAGGATCGTGTCATTGGCTATGCCAACATTTATGATTTAGACGAAGGGCTGAGATGTTGGTTAGGTAACGTAATTGTATCACCGGAATTCAGAGGAAATGGTGCCGCTGAATATTTAATCCGTTCTATGATGTCCGCTGCAAGGGACGAATTACATGTGAAGGCACTACATTTGGTTTGTCATAATACGAATACAAGAGCTTTGATGTTTTACACCAAATTAAACTTCAAGCCCTATGAAATTACAATGAGAACTAATAATCAGGGCCAGACAATAGCCGGTATCTTGATGAAGGCCGATTTAAGATAACCAGGCAGTCAGTTATGCGCAGTAAAAGACCGGAACCCTTTCTACAAGGTGCTTCGGTCTTTTTGAATGATAAATGTGGCCCCCCATTGTCTAGCTCTCTCGTAACCAATACCTTTATTGGCTCCGTTTCTCAAATGTACTACTTGGAGTATACTTAAAGTCAATAAATATTTTCATTAAAGGTGTGGAAGATGTTGTATAATAAATAGAGGAAACTATCTTTATTCAGGAGGATTATGACGTGGACCGATTTTTTAACTTCATAGAACGAATAAGATTCATAGGTTTTGTTTTATTTTTCGTATTAATAACAAGTATGCATCCTGATGCGATTTTTGCTCAGAATGTAACCACGTCGACAATATCCAGCAGTGTGGCTGCATCAACGTATGGGAACTCCGTTACCTTTACAACGTATGTAACCGATTCTGCTATCCAAGGGACTCAGCCGAGCGGTACAGTAACTTTTAAAGACGGAAGCTTAACAATGGGAACTGCGACTTTGTCCAGCACCGTACCTGCGGTAGCTACAGTGCCCAATCAGCCAGCAGTTCCTTCCGGAATGAAAGTAAGTTGTTATTCAGGACCCGACACCTTTACTTCAGTAGATTGCCCCGTTGTGAAGTGGGGCGATTATACCTACTGGGCATTTAGCTACAATGATAATCGTGACTCCTTGGGCATTGTTGCCTATGACAGTTCCGGCACGGTTGTGAAGCAATGGGAACGAACAGGCACTCGTTATCTGTGGCAGATCACTGTGGATGCATCAGCCCAGTCGATAACCTTTTGGGGACAAGGAACTAGCAATGCTACGGTTGAATGGGGTTTTCTTGAAAATCATAGTGCTGCTGCCAGCTTCACGACATCCACATTGGCAATAGGCACACACACGATTACAGCTGCTTATAGCGGAGAAGGCAATCATACTGGAAGTACGTCTGGTGGGGTCCAGCATACCGTAAATCCTATTGCTACTTCGACCACCTTGAACTCTAATGCGAACCCTTCTTCGTATGGGAATTCAGTTGATTTCATAGCCACAGTTACATCCTTGGGAGGATATCCGGCAACGGGTACGGTTACCTTTACAGAAGGAAGTACAACACTCGGGACGGCATCATTGGCAGGTGGAGCAGCAACGTTCTCTACCTCATCACTATCTGCTGGCACGCATGCTCCGATTACGGCCGTATATGAGGGGGACAGCTTACACTCAGGGAGTATGTCCACAGGACTCACCCAAGTTGTGAACAAGCTGATGTCGTCCACAAGCTTGACTTTCAGTAGCAATACGTCAGCTTATGGTGATTCAGTTACCATTAATGCTCAAGTGACATCTTCGCCTGGAGGTGAACCTACGGGGATGGTTACTTTCAAGGATGGCATTACGATACTTGGCATTGCTTCCTTATCAGGGGGACAAGCATCTATTTCGATTTCTTCATTAACCGCTGGGAATCATTCCATTAAAGCCGAATACACGGGAGATACCAATTTTATGGGCAGTGCTTCAAGCGCCACTTCACTAGAAATCTTGTTACGGAGCAATTCTAATCTTAGTGGACTTACACTGGATGGCATTTCTATGGTTGAACCTTTCAACAAAAATGTCTATGTGTATACAGCTTCAGTGAGTAATACGGTTCATGCGGTAGCGGTAAGGGCTTCATTAGAAGACAGTACTGCTTCTATAAAAGTTAACGGAATCGCTTTATCAGTCGGACAAGCGAGCAGCCCGATCGATCTACAGGTAGGAAGCAATAACATTAGCATTGAGGTAACGGCCCAAGACGGAACGAGCAAAAGTACATACGCTATCACCATTCAGCGATCTGCAGCAGAGCGCATGGATGCTGCTCAAGCACTTACGAAAATTTCTTCCATGTATGACAGCAATATGGATGGTAAGTTTGATGCGGATGATGTCAGAGAGATTTTACTTCTGATCGAGCCTGTTAGTATTGTGCCATTACCCTAAAGCTAAATGAACAACCAGCTGCGCATAAGCAGCTGGTTGGATAGCTTCAGTACCCTAATTAAGATTGATTATTCCTTTGCCACGTTTCGGGCCAGTTCCTTACGAACGATGGGTGCAACCTTGGTTCCGAGCAGCTCGATGGCACGCATCACTTCACGGTGCGGCATCGTACCGACATTTACATGCAGGAAAAAACGAGTAACCCCCAAATTTTTGCGCAGCAAAATAATTTTCTCAGCGACATATTCGGGATCTCCGACATAGAGCGCACCACGAAGGCTGCGTGCTTGGTCATAAGCAGCTCGGTTATAATGCTGACCCCAACCACGCTCGCGCCCGATGACGTTCATTTGAGCTTGTGTGGAAGGGAAGAACAAATCGGCTGCCTGCTCGGTTGTTTCTCCAACAAAACCGTGTGAATGTGTCGCAATCGGCAGCTTTTCAGGATCGTGACCGGCGCGCGCGGCTGACTTCTTATAGAGATCAACTAACGGAGCAAAGCTCTCCGGCATTCCGCCGATGATCGCGAATGCGATAGGAAGACCGAGCATGCCTGCCCTAACAGCAGATTCTGCATTGCCGCCGCTTGCGATCCATACAGGTAGTGGGTTTTGAACAGACCGGGGATAAACACCAAGGTTATCGATGGCAGGACGATGGCCGCCGCGCCAGGTAACTTTCTCCGAGGATCTGATTGCAAGCAACAGCTCCAGCTTTTCTTCGAACAATTCATTATAATCGTCCAGACTGTATCCGAAAAGCGGAAAGGACTCTATGAATGAACCCCGGCCAGCCATAATTTCAGCTCGTCCATTTGAAATGCCGTCAAGGGTAGAGAAGGCTTGATAGACGCGAACCGGATCATCTGAGGACAGCACGGTAACCGCACTTGTGAGCCTTATCCGCTTGGTCATGGCTGCCGCAGCTGCCAATACAACAGCAGGTGAGGTGCCCGCATAATCGGCTCGATGATGCTCCCCAATCCCATAGACATCCAGACCGACCTGATCGGCGAGAATGATTTCCTCAACTGCATCGCGTATCCGCGCAGCATGGCTGATGACCTCTCCAGTAACTGGATTCGGCGTAGCCTCCAAAAATGTACTGATTCCTATTTCCATGTTGTTGGTTAAACCTGTCATTGTGATACGCCTCCTTTAGTACTTATAGTTTACTCATTTTTTTGTAGTTTCTCAAATTTAGTAAGCTACAATCGAGACGAGTAGAGAGGTTTTGACGAAGATTGCATCACGAATGAGCCAGAATTGTAACATTTAAGGCAGCATTTTATGTAAGAGGTTCACATATACAACCATAACCGGCGTCTTTTCCCATCAGATTCTGATCAGAAGAAAGCGCCGGCTTATGTTCAAAAACTTAATTTCCCAACTACATAGGCTGATTTGATCCTATACGATAGGAGATGGCCGCGGAATCCCGTTTGTTTTTTAAAGCTTCAAAAACATGTATTGCGGCATTCGCCACTTCGATATCTTGAGCACTGGTGCCGCCGCTTACACCGATTCCACCGATAACCATCCCATCCTTCATAAGAGGAATCCCCCCGCCAAGAATAACGACTTTCCCATGATTGGTCGTATTAATCCCGAACGACGGGTTTCCAGGAAGAGCGGCTTGTGCCAAATTCGACGTTGGCATTTTCATCGCTACACTTGTCCAAGCCTTGTTCTGAGCTATATCGATTCCTGCAATCCTGGCCGTGTCCATACGATGAAAGGCAATAAGATTAGCGCCATCATCAACAATAGCGATATCATCAGCCAATCCCATTTCTTTTGCTTTTCTTTCAGCTGCTTCTAACAATACCTTAGCTATTTCCAAAGTAAGCTTCATTACCGTCATCTACCCCTTAGTTAAAGTTTTTATAGGATATGGTCAATGGCCCAATTTGGTGTTTATCCAATTTCAATGCTTTCTCAGGATCCTTGATGAATGACGTGGCTAGAGGAAGTAGGAAATAGGGACTTTACATTATTTTGGAAATATATTATATTTGTATGCGCAAGCAATTTATCGGAAATGAGGTTGTAACCGTGCTGGGGACCTATTTAAAAGAATGTCTGTATTTTACTGCGAATAGACTGGGTAGAGTGATCACCAAAATGGCAGAGGATGAGTTTGCCGCAAGTGGGTTGTCACCAACGTCAGCTTTTTTATTGATGGCCGTTTTTGAAAAGGAAGGGATTTCACAAAAAGAGTTAGGGGAAATACTCCATCTTCAACCCTCAACTGTAACCCGTCTTATTGAGAAGCTTATCATTAAAGGGCTAATTACGAATCGTGTCGATGGGCGTTTGTCACTTATTTATGTTACGGATAAAGGGAAGGCATTAGAGGAGCCAATCAACGAATGCTGGAATAGCCTTCGTAGTCGTTATGCTGCTTTATTGGGGGAAAAGGAAGGCGATGAATTATCACTTTATCTGTATAAAGTGAGTGATCGCATTGAAAATATAGAATGATCCAACATTCTTTATTTGAATTAACACTTGCTTGCGCAAACAATATTATACGTAAGAAATTAAAATATATTGAAATTAACTAAAGGAGAGATCATGGATGAACAACGAAACAGGTAAGAGGGCAATTATCAAGGATAAGCAACCAACTTTAATTATTGGTGGAACAGGCAAGACCGGTCGACGTGTGGCTGAGAGGCTGACGAAGCTCGGTTTACCTGTAAGGATTGGTTCCCGTTCTGGCGACCCGTCCTTCAATTGGGAGAACCCAAACACATGGGAAGCGACATTGCAGAACGTGGGAGCGGTGTATATCACTTATTACCCTGATCTGGCGCTGCCGGGTGCCGCCACAGCCATTGGTGCTTTTGCCAACCTTGCCGTGAATAGTGGGGTCAAGCGGCTGGTTCTGCTATCCGGCCGAGGTGAAGAAGAGGCACAGCTAAGCGAGCAGGCCTTGCGGGAATCCGGTGCTGACTGGACGATTCTGAGAGCGAGCTGGTTTAGTCAAAATTTCAGTGAAAGCTTCCTGCTAGGGTCGGTGCTCAGCGGTACGGTTGCTCTTCCGGTTACAGAGGTGGCGGAGCCGTTCATCGACGCTGAAGACATTTCAGATGCAGCAGTTGCAGCTTTGACGCAGCAAGGACATATTGGACAGCTTTACGAGTTGACCGGACCGCGAGCGCTCACCTTTGCAGAAGCAACCGAAGAAATTGCCAAGGCGAGCGGCAGAGCTATCCGCTATGTGCCAATTTCTACAGAGCAGTTCAATTCTATGCTGGCACAACAGGACGTACCGCAAGAGATAATGGCACTGCTGACCGACTTGTTCACCAAGGTGCTGGATGGCCGTAATTCCCACTTGACCGACGGCGTCCAGCGGGCTTTGGGACGGGAACCTCGGGATTTTGCCGACTACGCTCGAAATGCAGCCGCTACAGGTGTGTGGGGAGGTTCGAGATGAGCGACCGGATCGTCAATAGCCTGACCTTGTTCTCGACTGTCGGCTCTGGATTGATAGCAGGAATATTTTTTGCCTTTTCAGTATTCGTAATGACTGCCCTCGTCCGACTCCCACCGGCGCAAGGTATTGCCGCTATGCAGTCCATCAATATCGTTATACTCAACCCACTATTTGGCTTGGTATTTGGAGGGACGGCATTAGCGTGTGGAGTCCTGGCGATCACCTCCTGCTTCAAATGGGGCGAAGCAGGTATGATGTATCTGCTTGTCGGCAGCATATTCTATCTCATTGGCTCCTTTCTGGTAACCATCGTGTTCAATGTTCCGCTGAACGACGCACTGGCCGCAGTAGACCCTGGCAGTGCCCAAGGCGCCGATCTATGGATTCGTTACAACGCTAGCTGGACGGCTTGGAACCACGTACGAACTATCGCTTCCTTGGCGGCACTGGTATCGTTTATGATGGCATTCCGACAGATCGGCTAGCAGTAGGGAATTCAGGTAACAAATTGCACATTGTTGACTCATTACGTATAATGGTTTACACAAAAGGTAATGATTTGATAACATAAAAGGAATATTCAAAAGCGATGATGAGATGAGTAAGGGAAAATGTTCTTGCACAGAGAGCTCCGGCAGCTGAAAAGGAGTCAAGAGTTTTTCCCCGAACCAAGCCTCTGAGCAGTGCGTCGGAACCTTCGATGGGGATGGCGTGACGGGAGCTCCCGTTATAGAGCTAAAGTATAAGCATTGTCTGCAATGCCGTACTTGATGAGGTTAATATGGCGACATATTAATGAAGCTGGGGTGGTACCGCGAAAATTTCGTCCCCGAGACATAAAACTGGTCTTGGAGGTGAAGTTTTTTTGTTGATTGTCCACTTATCACGTTCATTAGGAGGAGACCATATTGGCTAACGGGAACGAGCATCAAACTGAAAACTTTTTGTTTAGACTGATTACTGAGGAGCTTGAGGCGGGTAAATTCGGAAGGGACATGTGTACACGATTTCCTCCCGAGCCTAACGGCTATCTTCATATCGGAAGCGCCTATGCCATACACACGAATTATACGATTGCCCATAGATTTAACGGAACCTTTCATTTGCGATTCGACGACACGAACCCTCTTAAGGAGAACATCGAATATGTGAACGCGATTATAGAGGATATCCAGTGGCTTGGTTACGATCCAGGCGATCATATCTATTATGGATCGGACTATTCAGACGAAATATATAACGCTGCAGTTACCTTGATCAGGCAAGGGAAGGCTTATATCTGTGATTTGACGCCAGAGGAAGTGTCAGAGTTTCGCGGAACCTTGACGGAGCCGGGCAGAAACAGTCCGTATAGAGACCGTTCAATTGAGGAGAATATGGAGCTTTTTGCAAAAATGAAGCAAGGGGACTATCCGGCCTTCTCCAAGGTTGTTCGCGCCAAAATCGATATGGCATCGCCCAATATCAACCTGCGTGATCCTGTTATTTACCGTATACTCCATGCTGAGCATTACCGAACAGGAAATGACTGGTGCATCTATCCGATGTACGATTTTGCCCATCCTATACAAGACGCGATTGAGGGTATCACGTATTCCTTATGCTCCATTGAATTCAAAGACCATCGCCCCTTGTACGACTGGGTTCTCAAGGAGCTTGAAGTCCCCGAGCCTCCGCGGCAAAGAGAATTTGGTCGGTTGAGTCTAACGGGTGTCGTAACAAGTAAACGGTTTTTGAGGCAGCTGGTAGAAGGCGATTACGTAGATGGTTGGGATGATCCCAGATTGCCTACGCTCCGCGGCTTAAGAAGAAGGGGCTTCACTCCGGAAAGCATACGCAGCTTCATCGAGGAAATTGGCAGTATTCGAACTCAAAGCACGGTAGACATTTCGCTGCTTGACCACTGTCTCAGGCAGGATCTCAAACCGAAAACGATTAGCGTTATGGCCGTTTTACAGCCTTTAAAGGTCGTTATCACCAACTACCCGGACAATGAGTTGGAGCTGTTAATGGTTGAAAACAATAGCGAGAATGAGGCGCTGGGAAAAAGAGAAGTGCCTTTTTCCAAAACGATCTATATCGAACGGGACGATTTTATGGAGCAGCCACCTAAGGGCTTTCATCGGTTGAGTCTGGATGCGGAGGTCAGGCTGAAGGGAGCGTATTTCATCAGGTGCGAGCAAGTGATCAAGGACGCCGAATCAGGAGAAATTACTGAGCTTCACTGCACCTATGATCCCATCACAAAAAGCGGTAGCGGATTTACCGGGCGTAAGGTGAAGGGCACGATCCATTGGGTCTCAGCAGCGCATGCCGTAAAGGCTGACGTTCATCTGTATGAGAAGCTGCTGCTTGAACAGGACGTTCCGAAGGAGGGCAGCGGGGATTGGACGGAAGCGATAAATCCTGATTCACGCGTTATCGTAAAGGATGGATTGCTGGAGCCATTCGTCGAACATGCACATTCCGAACAAAAATTTCAATTTTTCAGACATGGCTATTTTTGTGTGGATAAGAAGCTCACTACAGGCAAGCAGCTCGTATTTAATCGTATTGTACCGTTGAAGGATACCTGGAATAAAAAATGAGGATTGTGCCAAGAACCAGTCTTAACGCTAACCTGCTGTGTTAGACTGGTTCTTGCCATTAGGAAAGTTGGGATTTCCATGTGTTTAATTTTGTTTGCTTATCAGGCACACGAAACTTATAAGCTTATCGTTGCTGCTAATCGTGATGAATTTTACAACAGACCGACAGCAGCCGTTCATTATTGGCAGGATCATCCTGATGTGCTTGCAGGTCGGGATTTGAACAAAATGGGCACCTGGATGGGAGTGACCACAGCTGGGCGCTTTGCAGCTTTAACGAATTATCGAAACCCAAAGGAATCAACGGACGGCAAACGTTCAAGAGGAGAATTGGTGGCGGATTTTTTAATCAACAATGAGCGGCCTGAATCTTACATGCAGGAAGCCGCTAACAAACGCAATGCATATCCTGGGTATAATTTGTTGGCTGGCGATGCTAACAAGCTTTACTACTATTCCAATATTGAGGATAAGATTCAACAACTGAAACCGGGTGTTTATGGGATCAGTAATCATTTATTAAATACCGCGTGGCCCAAAGTCGAGCATGGCAAAGAGGGCTTGTCAACCTTAATAAGTGAAAATAAAGGTGATTTAACAGAGCAGCTGTTGACGTTACTCCAAACCGCTGACCCGGCCCCCAATGAAATGCTTCCTCAGACAGGAGTTTCGTTGGAATGGGAACGGACGCTTTCGCCTATTTTTATTAAAAGCGAAGGCTACGGAACCCGGAGCTCGACGGTAATGTTGATGACTGAAAAAGAGATTTACTATAAGGAACGAGTTTACATGGAGGAAGAAGTACATAATCGCGAATTTACTCTTACCTTATAATCTATTAAAGCTTGGGCAATGGGGAGGGTTGCTGAAGCGTCACAATGCGCGGGAGTCCCTTTCCAATTGTTGTAATTGTACGTCGTACAAAGCCATCTTATAGTTGATTTTGCCTAATGTTTTAATTAATTGAAGCATTTGTTCCTCGATTCTTTCTTTATGATCCACCATCATTTTTTTACGCTCTAGTAGAGTCTGATCCCCTTCTTTATGCAAATCCACGTATTGTTTTAATTCAGCCAAAGGCATTCCTGTGGAACGCAGCGATATGATCGTTTCAATCCATTCAATACTGGACTCATCATACAAGCGAATCCCATTATCATTTCGTTCTGCATAAGGCAGTACACCCTGTTTTTCGTAGAAGCGGAGCGTGTGAGCAGATATCCCCGTTTTTTTGGAAACATCATTGACCGTATATGACATGTATGAATCTCCTTCCATTTAATTAGAGTTACTCTAATCTATTATACCTCTTCATTCGTGTATACTCAATAATATTGGATGTGTCCGAGGATCTGCCAGAGGATGAATATCGCCGCTAGTAGTCACCTTGATCGATACTAAATCTAATCAAAAAGTAGCAGCGAAGCCACTCAGGAAGCTGTATAATGTGTTTGTCTGGGAGCATGGCAAATAAACGAGAGCAGGTGGTTTTATATTGAAAGTAGTAGCCTTTATCAATAAAAGTATTCAGCGGAAAATGTTTTTTTATTTAATACTGGCGACTGTGTTTCCAACAGCAGCTATAGGTATCTGCTCTTATTTAATTTCAATTGATATTTTAAAAACTAAAGTAAGTGAATCGGTGACTGAATCTCTGGGCTTTATTAAAAATGGAATCGAAAATGAAATGAAGCAGGTTGAGCAAATTTCCAGCTATATGTACATTAATAACGATATCAGAAAAATACTAGCCAAAGATTTTGTGGAGAACACGCCAGAATCTTATTATGCCATGGTTAAAGCGAGTGAAGCTTTTTCTTTGTATTCCATTCATTCACGTAATTTTTCATACATTTCCTCGATTCAAGTGTTGGGTGAAAATGGAGTCAACCTGCTGTATGGTGAAGAAACCGGGAACTTTTACCGAAAAAATTTAAAAGAAATGAAAACGAATGCTTGGTACGATGAGGCAGAGCAATTAAACGGGAAAATATACTGGGTCGGTAAAGATGATAATTATAACGATCCCAGTAAGGTAGCGGGAAAAAAACAACTGATTTCAATGGCAAGAACGATCAAAGATATGAATATGGTCGATAATGTTGGTATGATTTATATCAGCTTTGATAATTCGATGTTTCAAGAGATGCTTAGAAATTCATCGATCCAAAAGGGTGGTAAAATTTTAGTGATCGATAATCATGATGAGGTTGTTTATACATCCGAGGACTTTGATTTGGATAGAGGGAAAAGAAGCCTCAGTCAGATTAAAGGTCAACAAAAGCAGCAAGGCTATTTATTGGATAGCGATACTGCAGACAAGCAGCTGACAGCTTATTATTATATCAGTCGTTATGGCTGGTGGGTTATGGAAACGCTACCATACAATGAGCTAATCAAAGACAATAAATTAATTTTCAAAGTAACGATTACGGTCTTTTTGGTTTGTTTGCTTGTGTCCGGATTGATTTGGTACTTGTTAGCCTACAAGTTTGTTAAGCCGATTAAAGATTTAATCGTTACGATGAGAAGCATAAAAGAAGGGCAATTAGTAGCTAAAGCCAAAATCCAGAGTGATGACGAGATTGGCGTGCTCAGTAACAGCTTTAATTACATGATCGACCGCATACACATCTTGTTTATGAAAGTGCTAGAAGAGCAGGAAATGAAGAAAAATGCAGAGTATAAAGCGCTTCAGGCACAAATTAATCCTCATTTTTTATTTAACACTTTGAATTCGATCCGTTGGATGGCGATCATCCAAAAAGCTGACAACATCAAAGATACGATTGACACCTTAGGAAGGCTGCTAGAAAATAGTACGAACAGCGTGGAACCTTTTATTTGTATCGAAGATGAAATTCAAAATGTAAAGGACTATCTCAGCATTCAAAAAATGAGATACAAAGACAAATTTGACGTTGTATTTGAAATCGAGCCACAGCTGCTCCAATGTTTATGCATCAAATTCATGCTCCAGCCGCTTGTTGAAAATGCAATTTTTCATGGAATTGAACCTAAGCCTGGCTTCGGTACGATTCAGATTACAGCTCGTTTGGTTGGTAACGATGTCCACATGATTGTCAGAGATGATGGAATGGGAATGGATGAGCAGAGAATCGAGGAAATATTGAACGATAAAGAACAAACGAAGCAGGGCTTGAATGGAATCGGCATTCAAAATGTGAATGAGAGAATGAAAATGACGTACGGGGAAGCCTATGGCATTACCATCCGAAGTCGTCTACAGGAATTTACTGAAATAGAACTGCTGTTACCGGTTCAATATACAGCTAAGGAGGATCTCTGGGAACATGCTTAAGGTAATGATTATTGATGACGAGATCTTGGCGCGAGTAGGTATCAAATCGATAATTCCATGGAGACAACATGAGTTTGAAGTGGTAGCGGAAGCCGAGAATGGTGAACAAGCCTTGGCATTAGCTAAGGAGCTGCTACCGGACATCGCGATTACGGATATTAAAATGCCCTTGTTGAATGGAATCGAATTCATTAAAGCCATGAAAGAGCTCGGTATGACAACCAAATTTGTTATATTAAGCTCCTATGGCGATTTCGAATACGTCAAGGAAGCGATGAAGCTTGGAGCGGAAGATTATATATTAAAATTGAAAATGGAACCGGATCATCTGCTGCAGATTTTGATTAAAATCAAGGAAAAGATCCTTCAAGAGAAAAGTCAGCAAATCAGCCTAAACAAAAGCGAAAACGAAATAGACAGCTATTTGCCGTCGATGAGAGAAGCGTTATTTAACAGGCTGCTATTCGGGTATTTTGAAGATAATGAGGAAGTTCACCGTCAATTCAGGCTGATGAAAATTGAACTGCCACAAGCTCATATTTATTGCCTGCTCGTTAAGGTCGACCACTATGAGGTATTCAAAAAGTATAAGGAACAAAACGACTTATATATTATTACGTATGCGATTACCAATGTTGTCCAAGAAATAGTTAATGAATTCCATGCAGGCTATGTGTTTACGACGAAACCTATGGAAGTCGTTGTCATCTATGCAGACGATTCTTTGTCCGAAACGGGGCAGCTGGCTATTAGAATCAGAGGGTTGTGCGAACGAATCCAGTCAGCATTAAAAAAGTACCTGAACATATCGGTCACTATCGGAGTTAGCGAAGGGCAGCCATCGTACGTAGAGATTAAAAAGGGCTTCGGACAAGCCGTTAAAGCGCTGCAAAACGGATTCGCCTTACCCCGAGAAAGCATTATTTTTTTTAATGACGATTTGAACAATCTGGACAAGAGCGACAACGCCCTTGGAGAAACCTTTATGAAGCTGGAGCAGGCCTGCGCGATGGGATCAACCGATACTATTATTCATGAGTTGAAGCTTATACAACAAGGGTTGATAGGAGTTTCCCCGGATAGTCTAAAGGGACTTTGCGCTTCGATTCTTTTTATGCTGATTTCATTTTCCAAAAGCAAGGACTTATCCCTGTATGACTTATGGGAGGATGATCCTTTCAATCAGATAGAAAAATTTCAAGTTTTGCAGGATTACATAGACTGGTTATCGATGTTAATTGCCACGCTCAATAAAATATCGGATCTTTTGGGTGATAACCATAAATTGATTTCCCAAGCTAAACAATTCATTCATGATCATTATGACCAAAACATATCGCTGCAGATGGTTGCTGAGCATCTCCATATTTCCGGTAATTATTTGAGTCATCTTTTCAAAAAGGAAACTAACGAAAATTTTATCGATCATCTGATTCATATTCGAATTGAGCATGCCAAAACATGGATAACAACCTCCAATTACAAAATTCATGAAATAGGAAAACGGGTTGGATATCATGATAACTTTTATTTCAGTAAAATATTTAAAAAGGTGGTTGGCGTAACCCCCATACAATACAGGAGCAGCTTCACAGCATCCGACAACGATAATGACGATATGAAAAACGATTAAAAAACAACATATCGGAATAAAAGACAAGCAGCTGTCAAGGTTAATGGTATACAACAGATAGCCTCAATTAAGCTTCTGGAATGTGAGTAGAAGAAGACAATGTCACCTCAATCTATTCCATTTTTAATTGCACCTGATTGTTTTATATTGTTAGTGTTCACAAATTAATTCTCAACGAAGGGGAAATGATATGCGTAAGAGAAAAGCAGCATTACTAGTTTCGATCAGTCTGGTTTTTGTTTCTGCGTGCTCCTCAGCACCCGATCCAAACAGCGCGAACAATCCAGCGCAGGCGAATGGAGGGAAGACGAAGATTGTAGTCTATCACTGGACTCCGGTAGAGGGAATGGAAAGTGCCGTCAAGGTGTTTAATGAGACTCATCCTGATATTGAAGCCGTATATGTGAAAATTCCCGATTCTCCCGACGTCCCGTTAAAAGTGAATACACTTCTTGCTTCCGGGGAACAGATCGATGTTATAGCGCAGTGGTCTCCTGACGATTTAAGGACACGCGTGGATAACGACTTGTACGAACCGCTTAATTCTTATTTTGAAGAAAACAAAATTGACTTTGCCAAAACTTTCGGTGAAGAGGTTGCCAAGCTGGAAACCATCAATGGCAACATTTACGGAGTCCCGTACGGGAATAAAGTAAATGGTATTTTCTACAATAAAAAGCTGTTTGACGAGGCCAAGGTTCCCTATCCGAAGGACGATTGGACCTGGGAGGATTTCAGGGAAACGGCCAAGAAGCTGACGAAGGGCGAAGGGCCTAACAAGCAATACGGATTCCTTCCCTACGTGATTGAAGATTGGGCGACGATTGCACAGTTGAAGCTTGGGCTGAACGCGATGTATAAGAATGATAAGGAAAGCAACTACGATAACCCGTATTTCAAGGAAAGTCTGCAATTATTTCACAACATGCAATTTACGGATAAATCGATTATGCCACTGGCTGAATTTCCGGCCAAGAAACTCGATTCGGCGACGAACCGTGCCAATGTGTTCTTTAAGGGGCAAGCGGGCATGTATATGGGAGCTTCCTTCATCACCTTTTATTCCAAGTTCCCGGAAAACAAACACGACTTTGATATTGGCGTCGTCAATATGCCCAGATATGATAAAGATTACAAGACGACTTCAACCATTTCTTACAGCGATTTGAGTATTCCCAAGAGCAGCAAGCAAAAAAAGGCGGCTTTCGAATGGGTTAAATTTTTTACGATTGACCGTCCAGATGTGACCTCTGCGCCCAAAGGCATGCAGCCTCCTGCTCCTATTCATGATGAAAATGTCAAAAAAGGTGTGTTTGACACCCTGTATAATGTGCCTACCTTTAACGGTGATCAGGTGTATAAGGTGTTTAATGATCCGAGTACGGTTCTGGTTTCCGATCAGACAACCATAACCGTAGCCAAAAAAGAAATTGGTGCAGTCGTTAAGGAAGAGGTAACAAGAGTGTTTTTGGGAGAAAAAAGTGTTGATGATGCCGTCAAGGATATGAAAAAAAGATCAGATGAGCTGATCGCTAAGGCCAAAAAATAACTTTTGCAGGAGATGCTTATAGGATGAAACCCAACACCGACATGATTGTTGTCACAAAGGCCCGGTCCAATAAGCTAAGACTTAGAGAAAATTTGGATGGCTGGCTGTTTCTGTCTGTAAGCTTGGTAGGCTATCTGTTATTCCGGTTCATTCCGATTGTATTCTCCCTGGTACTCAGCTTCTGTGACTGGAACCTGATTTCCGGCTTGAAGGGCATCCGATTTGTCGGTCTGGACAACTTTGCTGAGCTTCTGCATGATCAATGGTTTATAAGCTCCTTGATGAATACGTTTTATTTCGCTTTCGTCAGCGTTCCCATCTCCATAGGTTTATCGCTATTGGTTGCGGTCATTGTTAATCAGAGTGTATATGGCAAGGGCTTAATCCGATTGCTGCTGTATTCGCCGCACATTTCTTCCATGGTGGCGATCTCGGTCATTTGGGCTATCTTATACTCGCCCAGCTTTGGACCCATTAATATGTTCCTGAAATCGATCGGCATCAGCAACCCCCCGGGCTGGATCAGCTCTTCAACCTGGGCAATGCCTTCCCTCATCATTATGAGCATATGGCAGTCGATTGGTTACAACATGGTCATTATGCTAGCTGGCCTACAGGGGATTCCAAAGGATTATTACGAAGCTGCTGAGGTCGATGGAGCCAACCTATTTCAAAAATTTAAAATCATTACGATTCCTTTAATGTCGCCTACTTTGTTTTTTGTAATGATTACTTCTGTCATCGGTTCCTTTCAAATATTTGCACAAGTTAACATTATGACCCAAGGCGGGCCTGGTACATCAACCTCCGTACTCGTTTACTATATTTACAATGTGGCGTTCAACTACAATCGGATGGGGTATGCGAACAGTATAGCCTGGGTACTCTTTGTCATCATTCTTGTACTCACCTTATGGCAGTGGAGACAGCAAAAAAAATGGGTGCATACACAATAACAATAAGATGAGGTGTGAGATGACGAGAAACATGCAGAACATGATCCATAAGTCCATACTGACCTTCATCATGCTCGCCTTATCCATTATTATGGTACTGCCCTTTCTCTGGATGCTTTCCACATCATTCAAGCTGGAAGCAGATGTATTTAATTTTCCAATACAATGGGTTCCCCCTTCGTTTACTCTGGATAACTATAGGGACGTTTGGCTGGGAAAGGTGCCGTTCTACCTGTTTTATCTGAATTCCATCAAAGTGACGTCGATTTCCGTTGTGGGTGTCATTTGCACCAGCTTGATGGCCGGATATGCTTTTGCCAAAATCCAGTTTAAAGGCAGGCACGTACTGTTCATGTTTTATTTATCTACATTAATGTTTCCGGATCAAATGATGCTGGTCCCACGCTTCATCTTTTATAAGTTCCTGGATATCTACAATACCCACTGGGCTTTGATGTTGCCGGGGATGGTTTCAGCTTTTGGGACATTTTTGATGAGACAATTTTTTATGAGCTTACCGAATGAGCTTTTTGAGTCCGCTCGTATAGACGGATGCAATCATTTTAAAACCTTTATTCATATCGCGCTTCCCCTGGTAAAACCTGCTGTTGTTGCATTCGTTATTTTCTCGTTTGTCTGGTCCTGGAACGATTACGAAAATCCGCTTATCTTTTTATCGAAAGCAGAGCTCTTTACGATTCCTTTGGGATTGTTGTCCTTTCAGGAAGAGAACAGAACGAGTTATGCGCTGATCATGGCAGCTTCTGTCAGCTCGCTGCTGCCTATATTTATCGTCTTTTTGGCTGGTCAGAAGTATTTCGTCCAAGGCATTGCCTTGACAGGGATTAAAGGTTAAATCAAGGTTACATATCTGATTCAGGAGAGGAAAGTGACTATAATGGGTAAATGGGATTGGCTGCAGGAACGTAATCGGGGAATTCATATGACGATTCGTGATGTGGATTGCATCGATTTTGACGCAAAGAGGCTTGCCAAGGATCTTCACGAGCTTGATGTTAATTTTTTAACGTTTTTCTCAGGGGGTTATGTAACGACCTATCCGTCACAGGTCAGCTTGCAAAGAAGAAGTCCCTTTCTGCAGGATCGGGATATTACAGGGGAAATTATTGAAGCGCTACATGAATACGGGATCAAAGCTCTTCCTTCGATTGAATTTGGCGTCATGCCAATAGAAGCCGGGTTTGTACATCCAGAGTGGTGCGCTCGTGACCATGAAGGCAATCCATATACAGTTGCTGAAACCTTGTATGCCTGCTGCCCATTGGGTGGATATCATCATGAATTAGGCGAATTGTTTGTCCAGGAGGTTTTAAGTCGGTATGATGTGGACGGATTATACTGGTGCGGTGCCAGCTACGGTTTTCAGGCATATGGGTCGGGTATATGCTATTGCGACAAATGCCAAGCTGATTTCTTGAAGACCTCAGGTCAAACGATACCAGCTATCAAAGATTGGTCCGATCCACTATGGAAACCATTTTTGAAATGGAGAATGGAGAAGACGACCGAATCGGCCAAACGGATTTATGATATGGTGAAGAAAATCAATCCGGAGATCCCTGTACTTGGCAATGCTGTATGTTTTGGAGATGCAGGCTGGACGGTCAATTCGTCTCTGGATATGGAGGAGATTGCCCGATATCAGGATACGGTCATTATCGAAGCCCAATCTCGTGTCAAAATTAATGAAACGACCGATCATGAAGATTGGCATTCATTAACCTGGCCGGACGAGGAAACCCGTTACATGACTTCGATCAGCGATAATCCGGTTTGGGTCGTCGTTTCCTACTTCTTGGCTTGGCCATGGCGGAGAACGGCGGTTCCGCCTGTCGAGCAAAAAATTTACTTAGCGCAAATTGCCGCGAACGGGGGCACGCTGCAGGTGAATCTATCAGGAGGTCCACCTGCGACCCACAACGATACCCGTGGTTTCCAGGCTATTAAAGAGCTGTATGGTTTTCTGAAGGAACATAAGGCGTTTTATGATCATGACCGCTCAAGCGCAACCATCGCTATCGTATTTTCACAGGAGACCTTGATCCACTATGGACAAGATCATGGAATGGAAAAATACGTCCAAAGTATCAGGGGAATGGAGCAAGCTTTATTGGATGCACATGTTCCTTTCGATATCATTTCAACAAGAACCTTACAGACAGATAAAATAGACCGATATCAGACGTTATTGCTGCCGTCACTTTGCTGCATTTCGGAGGAAGAGGCCGAGTCAATCCGAAAATTCGTGAACAATGGCGGAGGTCTGGTGGCTACCCACGAAACCACACTTTACGATGAAACGGGAAATAAGCGGGACGACTTTTTGCTTGGCGACTTGTTTCAAGCTTCGAGCTTAGGAGCAAGCGGCAGAGTTACCGGAGAATTCGACCATGTACTCAAGCAGGCTTACCTTAGGATAGTGGGGGAGCATGAGATTCTTGAAGGTATTGTTGGCACCGATGTCGTACCTCTTTATGGTGAATATTGTCCGGTACGTACCGTAGATGCTGATTATCAAAGCCCTTTAAAATTGTCTGCACCGTTCCGGGTGTTTCCTGAAGGCTTCTCTTACACTTTGGAGGATGACGCTGAATACCCGATGCTCATTGCTTCTGAGCACAATAACAAAGGCAGGGTCGTGTATTTCCCCAATCAAGTGGATAAATCCTATAGTAAAGTCGGGTTTCCTGATTTGGGTACGCTAATTGCCAATGCTGTACGTTGGACATCTCATGGGCGAGAACAGCTTAAGGTGGTTGCACCAGATGCATTAGTTATTTCTCTCCGGGAAAAGGAGCAGTATCGGATGGTTCATATGGTCAATACTTTAGGAGGACGCCGATTCTTTACTTCAATAACACCAGTGCGTGATGTTAAGGTAGGTATTTCTGAAGCTGCTCCTATGAAACGGGCTTTCTTGCTTTCAGACGGAATCGAATTACCTATTACCGAGGATGGACTTTTCAAAACAGTGACCATCCCCGAAGTTACAGATTATGATGTCGTCGTATTTGAAGTCAGCCAGTAATTATTTTCTTGTTTTTACATGATAACCTGATACATGCCCCCTTGGAATAGACATGGGAAAAACCATTTGGTTATTCCGATAAGTTCGAGGGGGTGTATTTCCATTTGGAATTCTCAATAACGACTGCCATACCTTGACCACCGCCAACGCATATTGCCGCCAAGCCGAACCGTTTGCCCTGTCTTCTGAGCTCATAGGCTAAGGTCAGTACAATACGTGCTCCGCTGGCACCGAGCGGATGCCCTATGGCAATGGCACCGCCATTAACATTCGTACGTTCACGATTAAGGCCAAGCTCCTGCTCTACGGCCAAATATTGCACAGCGAACGCTTCATTGATTTCTACAAGATCGATATCCGCCATCACTAGGCCGGCGCGTGTTAATGCCATACGGGCTGCTGGAACAGGACCAAGTCCCATTAGCTCGGGTGCGACTCCTGCAATACCCCAGGAAACAATACGTGCCAGCGGCTGGCGTCCAGCCAATCGATGTTCTCCTGCCAGTACCATCGATACGGCACCATCATTCATACCGCTTGCATTGCCGGCAGTAACGGACCCATCCTTTTGGAAAGCCGCTCTTAGCTTCCCAAGCTGTGCCATGGACGAATCACTGCGAATCAACTCGTCCTGCTGGATCGACTGGCTGCCCGAACGTGTTTGTACCTCAACCCCAACGATTTCCTTTCCCAGCATTCCCGTACTTGAAGCCTTTGCAGCACGCTCATGACTGAGCAGGGCGTAAGCATCCTGAGCTTCACGTGAAATATCATATGCAGCTGCAATATTCTCCGCAGTTATGCCCATACCACAGCCGATATAGTGATCCGTGAGTGTATGGAGCAGCATGTCCTCCAACTGGATGTGGCCTAATTTCATTCCCCCGAAGCGGCTGGTAAAATCGGCATGTGGAGCCTGTGACATATTTTCCGTACCGCCTGCCAACACCATTCCAGCTTCCTTTAACTGAATGCTCTGCACGGAGGAAATAATAGCCTGCATACCCGAGCCGCAGACTCTGTTGACAATAAGGGCCGGCGACTCTATCGGAACGCCTGCCTGTAACGCAATGTGTCTTGCCGTATAAGCTGCATCAATACCCGATTGAATCACATTTCCATAAATGACATGATCGATTTCTGCTGCATCCACCGCAGCACGCAGCAAGGCCTCCTTCGCGCTAATCAGACCGAGTTCCCTGGCACTAACTTGCCTGAACGATTGCCCGAATGCTCCGAATGCCGTTCTTGCTCCATCCAGAATGTATACCTGTTCGATATCCGGTTTGACCTGTTGCATCCCGGATTGTGCTTCATCTGCTGTCATTGTACCTGCACCCCGCCTTAATAAGCATCTATAATTACGTCCAGATCAACCAGCAGGCTGGGCTCAACCGAAGCGATGATTTGCTCGATTGTGAAGCCTTTTGCAACCTCCCGCAATTTCAGGCCCTCAGCCGTTATATCCAGGACGGCCCGCTCCGTAATGATCCGATGCACAACCTCTTGTCCTGTTAACGGCAGCGTGCATCGATTTAAAATTTTGGGCTGACCTTTCTTGGTAAGATGGTCCATGAGGATCACGATTCTCTTGGCCCCCTGTACCAGATCCATGGCCCCGCCCATACCTTTCACCATCACGCCAGGAATCATCCAGTTGGCAAGATCCCCTTGCTCAGATACCTCCATCCCTCCAAGAATGGCGAGATCTATATGTCCACCGCGTATCATGGCAAACGACTCGCTGCTATCAAAAAATGCTGCTCCTGGAACGGCAGTGACCGTTTCCTTGCCCGCATTAATCAGATCGGGATCAACCTCGTTGTCCGCAGGATACATGCCGATCCCAAGTAGTCCGTTTTCCGATTGCAGCATGACATGTATCCCTGCTGGAATGTAGTCGGCGACAAGGGTAGGGATGCCGATCCCTAAATTGACATAAAAGCCATCGACGATTTCCTTGGCGGCCCGTTTAGCAATTTTCTCGCGTACCGCAGCTTTATCGAGCTGTTCGATATTGTTGTTCAACCCATGACACCTCTTGTTGTAAGACGTTCAATACGTTTTTGCTGTGAGCCTACGGTTAGCATCTGCACATAAATACCTGGTGTGTGGATATGGTTGGCATCCAATTGTCCGACTTCAACGAGCTCTTCCACTTCCGCAATCGTTACATTTCCCGCAGTCGCCATCATCGGATTAAAGTTTTTGGCTGTTTTATTGTAGACCAGATTGCCGAGACGATCTCCCCTCCAGCCACGAATTAGACTGAAATCCGCCTTCAGTGCATGCTCAAGCAGGTAGCTGCGACCCTCGAATTGCCGAATCTCGCGACCTTCGGCAAGTGGTGTACCTACTCCGGTAGGGGTATAAAATGCGGCAATCCCAGCCCCGCCTGCACGAATTCGTTCGGCCAGTGTTCCTTGGGGGATTAGCTGGACTTCAAGCTCGCCTGACAGGAGCTGACGTTCAAATTCTTTGTTCTCACCAACATAGGAGCCGATTATTTTGGTGATTTGCTTATTTCTCAGAAGCAAGCCTAGTCCCCAATCATCGACTCCACAATTGTTGGAGATCACGGTTAGATTGGTAACACCTGAATCTGCCAAAGCAATAATTAAATTTTCCGGAATTCCGACCAACCCGAATCCCCCAACCATGATCGTGGCTCCGTCAGGTATGGTCTGTACTGCCTCTTGAAATGTGGAAAGCACTGGTTTCATGGTTTGTACCGCTCCTTATCCAAGCTTACAGCCTGCGAAATTTTTGCAAAGCGTGATGCAAATCCTCAGGCGTACTGATTTCGTGGGCTGGCCAGATCACCTCGCCTACATAAATACTGCCTTCCTGATCCACACAAATCGAGTGAGCTGCAAAGAAATTGCCCGCTTTCCAGCCTTCAGGACCGCCAATTCTTGTTTTTTCTACACCAGCCAAATCAAAGACACGAATCTGTGACCATGGCGGATTGCTGCTCGGCTTGAACAGGACATTGTCGATATACATCCTGTGACCAACCTCGGAAACATAAACAAATCCATCCTTGATACAAATGTCGGTAGGGCGGTACAGGTTTTCCCATATTGCTTGGAGGTTCCCGTCTATGTCAAATATTTGGATTCGATCGTTCTCGCGATCTGCCACATAGACAAGGCTGTTCTGATCAACCGCGATGCCGTGAGGAAGGTGGAACTGACCGGGTTCGTAGCCAGGTTCTCCCCATGATTTGATAAGCGTACCGTCTGCGGAGAACCGGTGTACTCTGGCATTGCCATATCCATCACTGACGAAGATGTCGCCGGATGGAGAGGTTGCTGCATTCGTTGGCTTATTGAAGGGACCTGCTCCTTGTGTAACAGTTTTGAAATCTCCACCTATGCAGCCTGAATCGGAGGATTCGCCAGCCGTTCCAAGCGTCAACAGGAGCTGTCCGTCTGGGGAAAACTTCATAACGATGTTCTGCTTGCTGTCGACACAGTAAACAAAATCATCGGAATCAATAAAGATGCCATGAGGACCGCCAATCAAGCCTTTTCCCCAACCGCCAACATATTGCCCGTCACTGTTGAAGATGAGCACAGGTACCTCTCCGCGCACCAGAGCATACAAATTTCCTTGTGAATTGACGGCTACCCCTGCCACGTTATTTAACACCATTCCATAATCCTGTGGTTCAAACTTATAATTGGTTTCAGAGCTCATGAGTCATTCTCCTTTTAAATAATTTTACGATTCAAAATTCTATGCGCAGCTGCAGTTGCTTTTGCACAGGGTTACGATACCACGCAGTTTTGGTAACAGGCTATAATCAAATTTGTCACAGCGGTTCGAGATAACACACATAGAGATAAGCGATCAGTGCAAGGAGTCAATGATCATTTTTGTACAGATAATCATTTATTGAAAAGAGAGGATTTTTCATGAAGAATGATAAATAATAATTGTGAAATTTTGTTGAGTGTGTAACTATAATAGACAAGACAAATGGATTCAACCCTTCCTATGTCTTGTTCGTACTTGCAGTTAACAGAGGGAAATATGACACAGATGAAGGGAGTAACTATGAAAATACGTTCCTCTAAATACTTGTTGACCATGATTGTGTTTTGTCTTTTGCTGGGTACATTTCCGGTAATTTTAATGGGTATTTTCTCGTACTACAGGTCCTCTCATACCATTCAGGAAAAAGTGAACGCGAGCAATATGCAGGTTCTGCTCCAAACCCAAATAGGTGTTGAGCAAGTGTTGAAGAGTGTGGACCGTTCACTGATGTATTTCGTTGACTCTCCTGATGTCAATGAAGCCATGACGCTAGATATGAAACCTAAGGACTTTGAAAAATTAATGGGTCTAAATATTCAACTTGGAAAGCTTCAAGCCTTTGATTTAGGTGTACAGGATGTCTCGCTTATGAATATTTCCAAACAATGGATTTATAACAATTACGGATTTTACAGACTCAACGAGAGTGACAATAAAACCAAATACGAAGCTACTATCGGGCTGCCTCAGCCATCGATGTGGGTTAGTGAGCTGGATTTTGGTCCTGATGGTGATTTGGTATATTCCGATAAGTTTTTTAATGAACAAGCCGTTAATCTGATCAAAAAAATTCCCATTAATTCAATGTCTCCTATCGGTATTGCTATCGCCAAGGTGCCGCTTGAGTTTATGAGTAAATTGATTTCCCGGAGTGACGGAATTGGGGAGGTTATGATTCTGGATGATCATTTCCATGTTCTGGCCAATAATCATAACCATGCTAATCCTCAAGGTGCCAATTTGGTTCAAGCCGGCTATATCAAAAAGATTATGAGTGAAAATCAGCAAACGGGAAACTTCAATACGAAATTGGATGATGATAATGTAAGCGTTATCTACCGAAAGTCAAGCTACAATGGATGGTATTATGTTTCCATTATGTCCATAGAAGACATTACCAAGGATTCCAAGGCTGTGGGTTGGTATTTGCTTTTTATTTGTATGGGGATTTTGGTGGTCATTTCGATTGTTTCATTCATTGGTTCGCGCAAAATGTATAATCCGATTTTCAATCTTTATCAAGCTATCATGGGTTCAGGGCCGACTATGAAGGTGAGCAATGAATTTAAATTCATCGGAGAACAGATACAATTACTAGTAACCAATCAGTCAAAAATGGCCAATCAGATACAAACCCAATTGCAGCAGTTAAAAGTATTTTTCACCTTAAAGCTGATTCAAGGGGATGCGGATCAGCAGGAAACGGAAGATAAATTAAAGCTGTATGGATATCCTGTACCTCCACGGTGGATGATCATTCTTGTTTTGCAAATCGATACGACAGAAAAAACGAAATGGAGCAGTATCGATCGGGAGCTGACGATGTTTGCGATCAATAATATTATCAGTGAGCTATTAGTCAAGGAATGTGTCATCCATCCGATTATAGTCAATGATTTTCAGGTCACCATTATCGGCGGCGAGCAGGAGACCTACGAGCAATTCAAAAATGATATCTACACGCTTGCAGAGCATATTCAAAAAACGGTAAAAGAATATTTGGAGCTGCAGATTAGCATTGGAATCAGTCGAACTTTTCATGAATTCGAGCATACCCATCGAGCATTTAACGAAGGTGTCGAGGCTTTGAAATACCAGATCAGGTTAGGCTACAATGTGATTCTGTTCAATGAAGATGTTCAGCCTGGACCTAATATGCAGCTTTTACTTCCCGTTCGGATTCAGTATGAATTGATTGATGCCGTAAAATCGATCGATTATGACAAAGTGAAAGAATCGCTTCATCAGTTCATGGAAGAGGTATTTAAATTAAAGATGAGTTATCTGGAATATCAGATTCCTGTGGCGCGTTTGCTTACGGATCTTGTGCGAATCGTACAGGATTCGGGGGAATCGTACAGTATTTTATTTCAGGGACAAAAATCGTTATTTGACCAGTTGTTTGAACTAAAAACAGCACATGATATTGAGCAATGGCTCAGCAACGTCGTTATCGAGCCTATCATGCACATGCTGCAGGATAAAAGTGAAAATCAATATAAAAAGATATCTGGAGTTGTCCTGCGGATGATCGAGGAGGAGTTTGATACAGACTTGACCATTGAGGAATGTGCTGTTCGGTTAAATTATCATCCAAGCTATATCCGCCGTGTTTTTCTCAAAGAGATTGGAGAAAACTTCGGTGAATATTTGACCCAGTACAGAATCAATATGGCTAAGAAATGGTTAATGGACACCGATATGAAGGTATTGGATATAGCCAATAGATTAAGATACAACAATTCGCAAAACTTTATCCGCAGCTTCAGGAAGCTGGAAGGCATAACGCCGGGGCAATACAGGGAGATCCGAAAACGAAGACTGGATGGTTATGAGAATTAGTTTATGGAGGGGGGCCACAATAAACGGCTCCTTTTTAAGCTGTCATGGGTGTCATGATTATCTGTTTATAAATGATTATGGCCGATCTTCCGCATATGGTTTTCCCGTGATTCTGGCAGGGCAGCGGGCTGTGTCATAATTGATTATAGCCTGTTACAAAAACGGCATGATATGTTGTAGATGCGGACGCAGCAATAAACTTCGGAGGGGTCGATCATGAATCATGTTAATGGGAATGCCGTAGCTGTAGCTTCTATGAACCATACAGCCAGAAAAAAGAGTGTTTTCCGTAAGAAATTATTTAAAGAAAGATGGCTGTATCTCATGCTGGTGCCTGGCATCTTGTATTTTCTCACATTTAAGTATGCACCCATGTTTGGATTGGTCATGGCTTTTCAAAATTATCAGCCTTTTTTAGGTTTTTTCAAAAGTGAATGGGTTGGTTTTCAACATTTTCAACGTTTTTTTACCGATCCGGCATTCTGGATGTTATTTAAGAATACCATTACGCTGGGTTTATTAAACATCGTTTTCTTTTTTCCTTTGCCTATCATCTTAGCTTTAATGCTTAACGAGCTGAGGTGGATAAGTTACAGGCGTGTCGTTCAAACGTTGGTATACATTCCCCATTTTGTTTCCTGGGTTGTGGTATCGTCACTGACCTATACCATTTTCACCACAGAAGGAGGGCTTGCAAACGAGCTGCTGGTATCCATGGGGTTTGATAAAATCAATCCTTTGATGACCTTGACAGGATTCCGTCCGATGATTGTACTTCAATTCATCTGGAAGGAAACGGGATGGGGAACCATCATCTTCCTGGCGGCTATCGCCAGTGTCAATCCTGAGCTCTATAAAGCGGCCGAAGTGGATGGGGCAGGGAGATGGCGAAAGCTATGGCATATTACGCTCCCATCCATACGCAGCACTATCGTGATTTTATTAATATTAAGGCTTGGAACCTTCTTGGATACGGGGTTCGAGCAGCTGCTGCTTATGATCAATACGATGAACCGGGAACTGGGAGAAGTATTCGATACCTATGTATACCAGATGGGGATTGTGGGTGGCCAGTTCAGCTATACGGCAGCGGTTGGACTTTTCAAATCCGTTGCGGCGCTGCTGTTGATTGTCATATCCAATACCATTGCCAAATGGTTTGGAGAGGAAGGTATTTATTAGGTTAGGGGCGTGAAAGTATTGCGCAGTCAAAGCAGATATGGGAGTCATGCATTTGATATACTGAATATTGTTGTCCTTGGACTTGTCTCTTTATTAACGGTTTTGCCTTTTATTCATATCGTTGTGGCATCGTTTACACTACCGGAAATTTTGGCGAAAAGTGATTTTGTGCTTTTTCCAAGCCGATTGTCGCTGGAAGGGTATGCGTATGTTTTTTCTACAAATGTGGTGATCAGAAGCTTAGTTGTGTCGACTTTTATAACCATTGTAGGAACCTATTTTAGTGTGATCATGGCTGTTTTAATGGCTTATCCGCTGGCCCACAAAGGATTGACTGGCAGAAAATTGCTGATGCTTATGGTTATTTTCACTATCATGTTTAATGGGGGTCTTGTTCCTACCTATATCATCGTGCAAAAGCTGCATTTATTAAATACGTATATGTCGTTAATTTTACCGGGAGCAATTAGTGTGTTCAGCCTTGTTATATTCAAGAGTTACTTTCAGGAGCTGCCAGCGGAGCTTGAAGAATCTGCCAAATTAGACGGTTATAATGATTTGATGATTTTGTTTAAAATTATTTTGCCTTCCTCCAAACCATTGCTGGCGACTTTTACGGTCATGTTTGGCGTCACATATTGGAATACATGGTTTAATGCCGTCATTTATTTGAATGATCCGAAAATGTGGCCAGTTCAATTAGTATTAAGGCAAGTGATGAGTTCATCCTCCCAGATTGGGGATATGGTGGAGAGTGCATCACTCATCCAGCCCAAAACGATTCAGATGTGTGTGATTACGATAGCAACCTTTCCGATCCTATGTGCGTATCCGTTTTTGCAAAAATACTTTTCGCAGGGGATGCTGCTCGGCTCGGTTAAAGGATAGCTATGAGCAAGGCATCGCTTATAAGCTTTATCACATGAACTTAAACGGGGGAAGAATCCATGAACGTTAATAATCGGTTGACAACATCAGCCATAGTTTCTTCAGTTATATTGTCCCTGCTTGCGGGCTGCAGTACAGGGAACACGGGCACAGCCACAAATACGACTCCAACTGCCACAACTCCAGGCACTACTCCTGCGGAGACGGCCAAGCAAACACCAACCAAGTTCAGCATGATGCTGCCTTTGTATAATACAGAAGCTCCAGCTGCGGACAGCCCCTTAATTAAAAAGGTTGAGGAATTCGCCAATGTCAAGCTGGATTTGAATTTCGTTCCTTCTGCTAATTATAACGATAGGGTGAATATATCCATTGCATCCAATGAACTGCCGCAGGCTATAACCATACTGGATATGAAGTCGCCTACCTTCGTTAACGCAGTCCGCTCAGGGATGTTCTGGGATGTTACAAGCTATCTGAAGTCAATGCCGACATTTGCCAAAAATTATGATCCTAAACTGATCGCGAATGCACTAACCGACGGTAAAAATTATGGGCTTCCTCGAGGCCGGCCTATGGCCCGCAACGCCATTATCTTGCGTAAAGATTGGCTCGCCAAGGTAGGCTTACAGAAGCCTACCAATATTGATGAACTATACAATGTAATTAAAGCATTCGCGACCAAAGATCCCGACGGAAACGGCAAGGATGATACCGCGGGTCTGCTGATGGGAGTTGACGGCAGTGGGAACATAGCTGGGTACGCTTTTGATGTCATCGTTTGTATGTTTGGAGGAGGCAACAACTGGGAACTTAAGGATGGGAAAGTAGTGCCGACCTTTATGTCTGAGCCTTACATGAATGCATTGAAGTGGGTTAAAAAGCTGTATGACGAGAAGCTATTGAATCAGGATTTCGCAATCGTGAAAGGTTCGGAACAAGTATTTGAGTTAATTGATAAAGAGCGCGGAGGGATGTACATTAACAACTTCTCCGATGCAGCGGACAGGCAGGATAATCTGGTCAAGCTGGTTCAGCAGCGGAACCCCGCTTTGGCTGGCAAGAGCATTGCCGATGCCAAAATGGATTTGATCGATACGGCTTATTTGATCAAATCCACGGATGGTACTGTAAGGAGTCCGGCACAGCCAGGATTTAATGGGGTGCTCGCATTTCCGAAGACTAGCGTAAAAACAGAGGCTGAACTAAAAGCCATTTTGACCGCTTTTGATAAATTGGATACACCCGAAGGACAGGCATTAATTAAATGGGGGATCGAAGGAACCCATTATACGAATCAAAACGGGGTTCCTACAGTGGTAGGAAACACGGCGTTGGTCTCCAAGGAAGTCAATACGGTCTGGCAAATGTTTTTGACCAATCAGGTCGTGGACAGATCCTCTATTCAAGGTAAATCATCGCCAATGACTGAGAAAATATTGAAAGAACAGGAAGACAACCTGAAGAACATCGTTGTGGATGTATCCGTTCCACTCTTATCGGCGACAGTATCCACCAATGGCACGGAGTTGACCAAAATTATTAATACGGCCAGAATTAAATACATCACTGGTGTTATTGATGATGAAGGCTGGAAGCAAGCCATCGATCAATGGAGAAAGACTGGCGGAGATAAAGTCATTCAGGAGTATACGGAAGCAAGAGCAAAGCTGGACGGAAAGTAACCAAACCCATTTTAATTTTAAAAAAGAAGAATGACCATTTCACAGTGGTTAATTCTTCTTTTTTCTTGATATTACTGCCCATTATGAAAATCCATAGGGGACTTCCTGCATATGTATATACTGCTTTTTTACTACTTTTGTAGAATATACTTGCACAATCAAATATGCTACTGTAGAAATGTCTGAGGAGAGGGTGGGTCCATAATGTTGAAGCAAGGATGGCATATTCAAAGGAGAATGGTACTCGGTATAACCGTATTATCTTGCTTATTCGGCACATTAGAATCTCAGGTTCACGCTATACCGATTTCCAACCTGACGACCCCCGTTATTGACAATTTCCCCCGGATCCTACCTGATCTGCTCATCCTTCCAAATACAAATCTGGGAAATGTCAGCTTAATGTGGGATTATCCAGCTGCGGACCTTATTGATCCTAAAGGTTCACCGGTAGTGGCAGCGGACGGTACAGTCTATTTGGGATATAACCAGTTTGTGTTTACGGGCTTTGTCGGTATGGTATCCGCCGTCACACGCGAAGGTAAGAGTAAATGGAATAACTTGACCTCAGATCAACTTCTGGTTTCTCCCACAATAGGTCCGGACGGCACCCTTTACATGGGAGTTGGCAGCGTTAAGTATAATGAAGGTAAATTTATTGCAATGAACCCTGATGGAACGCTAAAATGGTCGGCTTCCATAGGTCTCGTGGATGCCAAGCCCGTGTTTGGATCGGATGGCACCATATACGTGGCTGCCAAGGATGGAACGCTGTATGCACTTCATTCAAACGACGGAACTGTGCAATGGTCATCCAAGGTTGGGTTCAAGTCGACCGCTTACATGGCCATAGGCAAGGACGGCACGATCTTTTTGGGTAATGAGAGCAACGTTTTATTTGCGGTTAAGCCCAATGGCAGTATCAAATGGACGTACCAAGCTGGAGGAGTAGTCAATACCGTTCCTGTACTGGGAGCGGACGGCACCATCTATGTCAGTGCTGCTGACAGCAAGCTGTATGCGATCAGTCCGAGCGGAACGAAACAATCGGAGTACACTTTTGGAGGGAATCCATTTTCTCCTGTGATTGGCTCGGACGGTACGATCTATACCGGGGCCACGGATCAAACCGTGTATGCACTACAGCCAAATTTGACACTTAAATGGAAAACCGTTTTCAACAAAGCCATAACGCCGACCGTCATCGGTCCGAATGGATCCATTCATTTGCTAACGGCTAGTGGTATGGTTCATGCCTTGAATCCTTCCGACGGCAGCACACAATGGAGGTATGGCATCAGCACCCCCGACATGGCTCTCGCTCCGACTATTGGAGAGGACGGTACCGTGTATGCAAGTGGAATGAAAGAGGCAAAATTGAACCTGTACGCTTTGCGGGTCAAAGTCAATGGGATAACCTTGAATAAGACTCAAGCAACGCTGCAGACGGGCGCAAGTGAAAGCTTATCGGCTGCGCTGTCCCCGAACAATGCACCTAATAAGAAAGTCATATGGAGCAGCAGCAAGAATGGAGTAGCTTCCGTGGACAACGAAGGCAATGTAACGGCTGTCTCGTCCGGTACGGCAACGATAACTGCACGGACAGAGGACGGAGGACTAGCTGCCACATGCGAGGTTACTGTAACCAATCCTGCAGGAACAATCGAGGTGCAAAGCGTTAGTATCCAGCCTGCCGAGTTGTCCGTCAAGGTGGGGCACAACGGGAAGCTCAAGGGAAGCGTGCTGCCAGGCAGCGCATCCAATCAAGGGCTGCTTTGGAGCAGCAGCAATCCTGGCATCGCTCAGGTAAACGACTCAGGTCAGGTGACGGGGATTGCACCCGGAAGGGCAAGCATTACCGCGAAGACGGTTGACGGAGGTTTTACAGCTGCGAGTCAGATTACCGTACTGCAGGGAACGATGACGGCGCCGGGCTCGGATGCATTCACCGACATCGAGGGACACTGGGCGAGTGAGGAGATTGCGCGGGCTTATGAACTCCATATAACGAACGGCTATCCGGACTTTACGTTTCGGCCGAATGGCAGCATCACCCGGGCTGAATTCGTAGTCATGCTGATGAACGGATTAAAGCCAGAGCTGCAGCCATCTGAATTGGGATTTGTTGACAGTGACGAGATAGGCATATGGGCGCAGACATCTACCTCTCAGGCTGTACAGCTTGGTATCGTTAGCGGTTATCCGGACGGTACGTTCCGACCAGAGGCCAATATTACGCATGCCGAGATGGCTGCTATGGTATTCAAGGCTTTGGGAATTCCGCTATCAGCCGTTACGACAACAAGCTATTCGGATGACAGCGACATTCCTGAATGGGCCAGAGGCGCAGTGTCTACTGTAGAGAAGACGGGCATTATTATCGTGGGTGGCAAAACCACCGGTCTGTTCGCCCCAATAGATCTCTCTACCCGCGCAGAAGCGGCAGCTTGGATCGTAAAGATGATGGATATCAAAAATAAAAAGTAAATCATTGTCACCGATTATTCCAATTCCACAAACGGACTTCGCCCACACGGATGCTGGACACCCACTGCTCCTCTTTAAGCTTTAACAGTTCTTTGGTAGGTCCGGTCACAACCACTCCGTAAAGCTTCACTCCGTTAGCCTCCAAATAAGTAATGGTTGGCTCGAGTGGAAGCCATGGGGCAAGGCGATTGGTAATCGTTGCATACTTTTGCAGCAGATGCAGAGTGTCCAGGAAATTTTTGTCTCGCACCGATCCGTCTCCATAAGTTTGGATGCCTGGTGAGATAGAACTTTCCATGACAGTCTTGCCGAACCAGCCTCGCTTTTCTTCAGAACGGCTTGTCACCTGCATGTCTTCAGCATGCCAAAGCGGATATGCGGGAAAGCCGACCGGATTCATCACCAATTCTGCGACACCGAGCTTTCTCTCTTGGCCCGTGTAGGCGGCAAACCAAACAGGTGTCATATTTTTTCCATTAAATTTCTGTAGAAGCTCATCGGTTGTATACCTCTTATCCAATGACACAAAAGCTTCGGTAACCGTACCCTCAGGAAGCTTCTCAAGTGTTGCCCAGTCCTGATTATTGCTAGCCGCATCTGACCCGGAAAGTAGAAACAGACTGGTGTTGGAGTTATTTCTTTCAGAATGCCATGTGGTTTGCTCCCCCATAGGCCAGCCCAACACAAACTTTAGTTGGAAATCTCCGACAGAAACCTCTGAATCGCCAATTTTCTTTTTCATATTACCTTTGTAATCCATAGTGAAATAGGCGTTTGAATTGCTGCCTCCACTTACGGTGAGGTTAGGGCGGGTGAGGGCAATCGCAGATGAAACAACATCCTGGTATATACTTGACCGCTTGCCCAATCCATAAAAAAGTCCAGTCAATATCGCACTGATGAGGGTAAACGTGATCAAGATTCCAATAGCAGTCAAGGCGGTTTGAATTCTTGCCCGCCACTTACTTCTGCGCAGCAGGGATGCTTCTTTGATTGGTGTGGAAGCCTTATAGGCACTACCATCTACCAGTGGATGACGATCTTCATCATTCCCCATAAGCTCACCAAGATAAGCCTGGTAGGCTTCCATCTTTTCAAGCTCAAGCTCGAACTGCTCCTTGTCATTGCCCGTTAATTTACCGTCCGCATAGTCTTGTAATTGACGCTTGAAATCATCACTCATCATGAACCCTGCCTTTCATTGTGTTGTCTGACGACTTGTCTTGCGCGGTACAAAAGTATTTTAAAATGAGATAACCGGATTTCCATAATTTCTGCGGCTTCGCGGTACGATAGCTCATGAAAATCGTGCAGCAGTATAGCTTGCTTTTGATTGACCGGTAATGTGGATATGGCATCTCCAATGTGCCCCCATAGCTCTTTCTTCAACAGCAGCTCATCAGGAGTTTGAGTATCAGATAGCTGCATGAAAAACTCTGTCTCTGTGGGTATACTTCGCTGTTCTTTGCGATAATAATCCACGAAAACGTTGTAAGCGACCCTGAATAACCACGGCTTAATTTTATCATCCTTACAGTTGTCCAGATACAAATAAGCTCGGTAAAAGGTTTCCTGCACCAAATCTTCCGCGGCATGATGATCTCGGCAGAGGGAGATTAAGTACCGATAGACGTCCTTTACATACGATTGATACATGCTGTCGAGCGTGTGTCGCTTCATGCCTTCCCCCCTCAACCTATACACGTTTGAATTGGGTAAAGGTTACAAATTAATTGATAGGATTCCTTGCTTGGAATCTAAATGATATCCTACAGAGGGTTGTTCGTGCTAGTCAGCAAACCATAACCAGCAGAATTATGGTATAATGGATGCGGGTTACTAACCCTATTTCTAATATGAATCCAGGGAGTGCTTATCGTGATTATCAAATTCATTCGTTTACGTTAAATTGAAGTACAGTTTATCTAGACTCATCTATTTTTTTGTAAATGTGCTGAGGTTTATTTAAGTGTACATTTTTTCATGTAAACACATTCGAATGAAACGAGGAATCAATATGAGCGAACAACTAATTAGAGTAAACGGAATCGATATATGTGCGGAAAGCTTTGGGGATTCTCACAATCCAGCGGTTTTACTGATCATGGGTGCCATGTGTTCCATGGTGTATTGGGATGATGAATTTTGCCAACAATTGGCGGAGACAGGTCGGTACGTGATTCGATATGACAACCGGGATGTTGGGCGTTCCACGGTGTATGCTCCTGGAAGTTCAAATTATACGGTCGCTGATATGGCCGAAGATGCTATCGGGTTGCTTGACGCATACCATATTGAACAAGCACACCTTGTCGGGATGTCGTTAGGCGGTATGATTGCTCAGGTTATGGCAGTACGCTATCCTCACAAGGTGCAAACCTTGACATTGATCGCATCGAGTATTTTCGAATCTGATAATAAGCGGGAGTTACCTCCAATGGATGAGCGGATACTTGCTTATCATGCTAATGGTGCCAGTTTGGACTGGTCAGATGAAGATACGGTTGCAAATTATTTGGTTGCAGGTTCAAGCTTGCTGTGTGGTCCCAAACATAAATTCGATGAAAAGAGAGCTTACAAGCAGGTCAGAAAAGAAATAAAACGAGCAAGTAACCTGCTCAGCATGTTTAATCATGCACTGCTTCAAGACGATGCTTCTTTTGACGGGAAGCTACAAAGCATCCAAGCACCTGCACTGGTTATCCATGGTACAGCAGATACAGTGCTTCCACTGGAGCATGGTCTGGCTCTAGCCGATGAACTTCCCCATGCATCGCTGCTTTCCCTCGAGGGGACGGGTCACGAAATTCACTCTGACGATTGGGAACGCATAATTAACGCCATTAAGAACCATACTCGGGTCGTGTAAGCTTGACGGATCTCAATAGCTAAATAACAATACATTCCCAGAAGGACTGCTATCGGTTCAACCGAATAAGCAGCCCTTCTTTTTTGATTTCATTTATACCATTTAAAGGGAATTATCTGCGTATATATAACACAATTATCGTAATCAAACACCTGTCAAATTCGGGTGGACTGCCATACAATGAGTGTACAGTTATGGGATAAATGTAAAATAATGAAGGATTCCATCCGAGCTATCAAGAACTTAATAAGTATAGGGGTGAGGGTATGTATAATATTTTGATCGTGGATGATGAACCGATGATTTGTAAGGGCATCGCTGCTATTCTTACTCAGTCGAAGCTGAATATTTCTGAGGTTTTTATTGCATATAACGGATTTGAAGCGCTGGACTTTATTCACTTGGAGAAAATCGATCTGGTATTCACAGATATTCAAATGGAGAAGATGAATGGTATCGAGCTGATTGAAAACCTTTTTATGGAGGATCCTTCTCTTCCAGTTGTCATTCTATCCGCTCATGGGGAGTTTGAGTATGCCCAGAAAGCGATCCGATTTGGAGCAAAGGAATATTTGGTTAAGCCGATTACACCGGATCATTTGGTTTCGGTTGTTGGCACACTACTGAGTGAGAAAGAAAGTAAATCCCATCATTGGGTGAACTGGGAAGGGCAGCTGGCGTTGCCTGAGTATTCCAATCTGGAACAGAACTATTACTTGAATGAACTTGTAACAGGTTCGATCCACGAATCCGATGTAGCCTCCATTGTGGAGAAGCTTGGAAGCCGTGTGAGCGGCAAATATTTTAGCATGCTCATGATCAAGCTGTCTTTGGATCGGGGCGGTATCCATGATGAAGAAATAATTGCAATGAAGGACAGGAGCTTGCTGAAATACGCTTCATTGAACATTATTGATGAGACGGTGAATCAGTGGAACCATTTTGTTTTTAATAATCACAATTCAACCTTCTCGCTGCTGCTGCAAGTAACCGAAGAAGAGAATCGCGATTTGCTGCGCATGAATCAATTGCTCATGGTTGCCCAGATGATTCATAACAATTTACATAAATACGTTAACGTTAAATGCCATATCGGTATCAGTCGCATCCGTGAAGGTGTGACACAATGGCCAGTCATTTATAAAGAGGCACTGGAAAGCTTGAATTGGAGCGACACCAACAAAGGGCATTATATGTCCTACATTGGGGATATCGATAGTGTCATGAACGATCAATCCTTAACCCATACGCAAATTGATGAGGTGAATCATCGCGTCGTGCTTGAAACAAAAGCCTACATAGAGAGCCATTTCTGTAATAAAGGACTCAAGCTTCAGGTTATTGCCGACAGCGTGCATTTAAGTCCGAACTATTTGAGCTATTTGTTTAAAAAGGTAATGGGGGTTAACATCTGGGATTATGTGACGAAGCTGAGAATGGAAGAAGGCCGGCGCCTGATTCTTATGACAGATAAACGGAGATATGAGATATCTGAAGAAATCGGCTACGAGTCACCCGAGCATTTTAGCAAAATTTTCAAAAAGCATTTCGGGATCAACATATCAGAGTTAAAAAGCACGGGTCAGTAACATGCGACATGATTAGCGTAAGACTGCACATCGTAGTGAGATAACGTTCCCTTTATAATCATAAGTGTAGACAACAAACCTTAATGAAATGATTTGAAAGGGGAACCACACATGAAAGATAAGAAAGGGTATGCATTCAGTGCATTTGCACTTACGGCTCTGCTAGCAGGTTGTAGTACGAACAATATGACAGCATCTACAACTCCGAAGGAAACAGCGGCGGCGAATAAAGTAACCATTACAGCGCAAGGGTTCAAACCGGATCAAAAGGAAAAGAACGACCAGCTCGATCAACGTATTAATCGTTTCAAGGCCAAATTCCCGAATGTGGATTTTAAAAAAGACGACTGGCAGTATAATCCGCTTGAAATCGGGGTGAAAATGGCATCGAACAGTGCACCAACAGAATATACGACGTATGCCACAGAAGGTAAAGTGCTGGTTAATAAAAAGTGGGTCGCTGATATGACAGATTCGATGAATAGCTGGGATCATGCCAAGGATATGAACGATTTGCTGTCCAAACCATTTGTCATTAATGGTAAAACGTACGGCGTACCCGTTGATGGATATGTCATGACGATTACTTTAAACAAAAAGCTGTTCAAGGAAAAAGGCGTTGAGCTGCCTCCCATCGATTGGACCTGGGACGATCTGCTAGATGCGGCTCGTAAAATCAGTGATCCTGCCAAAGGGATTGCAGGCTTCATTCCTATGGGTAAAGGGCCGGAAGCAGGCTGGAACTGGACGAATTTCCTCTACGCAGCTGGCGGAGACGTGCAAAAGCTGGACAATGGCAAGGTTGTTGGCCAATTTAATTCCGAGGCGGGTCTGAAAGCGCTGGAGTTCTATAAAAAGCTGAAGGATGAAAATCTCATTCCTCAGAACTGGGCACTTGGTTATGGTGACGCTTTAAATGCGTTCTCTCAAGGACGCGGCGCGATGGTCATGTGTGGAAGCGGTAACGCTGCTGATACAGCGATTAATGAAGGCGGTATCAGCAAGGATGATCTGGTCGTGTATCCGATTCCATCACTGACTAAAGGTGGCAAGCATACGGGTGTTCTGGGCGGGAACTACCGCGTCATTAACCCTAAAGCCGACAAGCAAACCCAACAAACGGCGTTCAAATGGATCACAGATGAATACTTCACAGATGAATTCCTCGGCTCCACTCAAAAAGAAATCGAGGATCGAAAAGGCAAAAATCGCGTATACATTCCCCAACCGATCAATTACTGGAATGACTCTTCGGACTTTGGTAAAAAATACGCCAGCTTGCTCGCCAAATACGATAACGTTTTCAAATATGATCCGCAATTGCTCAGCCTGTGGGATGGAAAACCCGAAGCTCAATACGAGGCACAAAAGTTCTATACGGAAATGGCCAACGTCATCCAGAAAATCTTCACCACCAAAAATGTCGATTTGAAGAAAACGTTGGAAGAGACCTCGGATAAATTGCAGACTGAAGTATTTGATAAAGTCAAAGTCGAATAGCAGGCTGCATAATCGGACCTAAACCTCTGTTGGTTTGAGGTCCGATTGTTTGTGGATGGCATAATGCCATATGATCGCTAACCCGATGAATGAGGAGTGTCTGATATGGAAACCGATGTGTTCCCGCGACAAGCTGTGTTGACGTCACAGGCAAGAAAAAAGTTGAATTGGTACCTATGGGGCACCTTATTTGTTCTGCCTGAGCTTATTTTGTTTTTCATATTTCTATGGGTACCCATTTTTAAAGGCATCGTGTACAGCTTTTACAGCATCGACTTTGTGGATGGCAATCAGTTTATTGGCTTGGAGAATTATCTGAACATCGCGCAGGACGATCTATTATTCACCTCCATCAAAAACACACTTTACTATATGGCTCTCGGTATCCTGCTTGGCTTCTGGATTCCACCTCTCGTCGCCATTGCAGTCACCGAATTAAAATACTTTCAGGGAGCGGCTCGAATTATCGGTTATTTGCCAAGCGCCGTTCCCGCTATTGTGCTTTATGGGATGTGGTTATGGTTTTTTGATGCGGTTGGCCCGATTAACAGTCTACTGGAAAGCATAGGGTTCACGAAGGTAGATTTTTTCAGCTCTCAAATGTCGATGATCTCGATTGTGCTACTGGAAACCTGGCAAAGCTTTGGTGCGGCGACTCTGATCTATATTGCCGCGATTGTCAGCATTCCGAAGGATCTGTATGAAGCGGCTGAGATTGACGGCGCCAGCATATGGCGGCGGATCAGGCACATCACATTGCCCAGCATCAAGACACTCATGGTACTGCTGCTGCTCTTACAGCTCATCACGACATCACAGGGCTTTCAGGCCCAATTATCAATGACCGATGGCGGACCCAACAATGCAACGCTGACTTACCTGCTGTGGATTAACCATACCGCATTTCGTGATCTTGATTTTGGCAAGGCAAGCGCGATGGGCAGTCTGATGTTTTTTGTACTCATTCTGTTGTCTATTGTATATAATTTACTGCAGCGCAGAGGTGACAAGGCATGAAACAAGAAGATCGCGGGATTATCTCAAGCTATGACTTTAAAAAGGTGTCCGTTAAGCTCGGCTATTCACTTATGGTGCTGGTTATTGTCTGCATGGCGATTACGATGCTGTATCCGTTCTTTAATACCTTTTTTAGCTCACTCAAAACACGCGAAGAATTTTTCAGCTTTCCGCCGACGTTTTTCCCGAAGGATTGGATCTGGAAAAATTATTATGATGCCTGGACACAATTTGATTTACCCTTGCTGACCTTTCTGAAAAATACGATCTTGATTTATGTCGGCAATATGGTATTTTCGCTGTTGTTTATCGGGTTGGCGGCCTTTGCGCTATCTCATTTGAAGGTTCCTTTCAAGAAATGGGTGACACTGTACTTTTTGGCTACACTGCTGATACCGCCTGCCACCTATATCGTACCTAATTTTCTGAATTTGAAAAGTCTCGGGCTTATTAATACGTATTGGGCATTTTGGCTACCTGCTGCGGTGAATGCGTATTTTATGCTGCTGCTAAAAAACTTCTTTGACGGCATCCACAAAGAAATTCTGGAAGCGGCAAGGATGGATGGGGCCAGTGAATTTAAATCCTTCACAACGATTGCGGTTCCACTTTCCCTGCCGATCATCGGGACCCTGCTGCTGCTCGCTTTCTCCAATACCTGGAACGATTTCTACTGGCCTAATATCGTGATGACGGAAAAAAGCATGTATCCGCTAGCAACCGGTATTTATCGTTATGTCGTATATCCGACCTCAGTCATTCCGTGGAGTGTTCGCTTTGCCATTCTCACTTTGGCCATGCTGCCGCCGATCCTGTTCTTCCTGACATTCCAGAAATTTATTATACGCGGCTTAAGTGCATCAAGTGTAAAAGGTTAGCAGCTCCTCAACTTGAAATAGCACCTTCCAGAAGACATTTTCTGAAGGTGTTTTCTTTTATTTAAAGGAAAAGGTGCGGATGCTCACGAATTTATTGTAAATATATAACATCTAGTATCATGAAACGAGAAAGGGATGCATGAGGCTATGATCAAAATGCTGCGGAATATGAAATTGATGAAGAAGCTCATCATGCTGCTCATCGTATTCGTCGTCATTCCCATTCTGGTTATCGATTTTGTCGTAGCCAAAAAGCTCGAATCCATTACGGAAGAACAGGTCGGCAATGCACTGCTGCAGCTAGTGAGTGGAAGTCATTTGACATTGGATCGGGAAAGCACCGATTTCGAGGAAAAGACCAAGAACATCATGATTTCGCAAGAGATTCAACAGTTGGCCAGCTTGCCTTCCTCATCCGAATATGAAAGACTTGCTATCTTTAATGCATTGGACAAATATTTGAATAATTACTCGACGAATGCGATACGGTACTCGCTGTTTATATCGGATAAGGATAAATCGTATTCTTTTGTCCCCAACCCGGATTTGTTAACGAACGGAATTTTCTACTCCACCGATTTTAATGAATTATCGTGGTTTAAGGACGCTAGCGAAGCCAAAGGAAAAGGGATTATTCGGGTTATCGATAAATTCGGATATAATCCTAACCATACACAGACGGTTGCCTACCTTCGCCAGCTGAACAGCATATACAATGGAGAGATGGTTATCGGTTATTTGGCTGTATCGGGTATTGAAACTCAGCTGCAGATGGATTTTACGCCATTCAGCAAATATACGGATGCTGAGGTCGTACTGCTCGACCATTCTCAATCTGTGCTAGCAAGCAATACGAAACATTACAGCGTCGGAACGAACGTGAGTGTGCCGCCATATAAGCTGGAAGGGGTATACAAAGTAAAAGAGGCGAATCACGAGTTGATGTGCATCCTGCATACAAGTGAATACACGAATACGCAGCTGCTGATGAGAGTGCCTGTGGAGTCGATTATTATCGATCATATCAGTGTGCAGCATTTGGTGAATTGGATTATGATTGTATATTTCCTGATTCTCATTCTCGCTAGTATGTACTTCATTCAATCGATATTGAAACCAATCTCCAGGCTGGCGCGCATCACGAACTCCTATCATCCAGGACAGTCGTTGTCCATCTCCATACAATCGGACAGCCAAAACGAAATCGTACTGCTGAACAATCTGTTCATTCGTATGACGAACCGGCTGAATCAAACGATATATGACAAGTATGAGCTGGAGCTGAAAAATAAAGAGGTAGAGCTGTCCACGCTTCATGCGCAAATCAATCCGCATCTGCTGTATAACACCTTGGAATCGGTTTATTGGCATACATTAATGGAGGGTGCAGCCGAGTCCGCTCAAATGATAAAGGATTTATCGCTGATTATGCGTATTGGCTTGAGTAAAGGGAAGCTGCTCATTCCTATTATGGAGGAAATTCATCATGCGGAGGCTTACTTGAGGCTGCAGCTATTTCGTTACGAGTACTCGTTCCAGGTCTACTGGGACATCGAAGAGGAAACGAAACGCTACCTGGTCCCAAAAGTTGTGCTGCAGCCTATCATTGAAAATGCGATTTTACATGGTATCAAAAATATGAGTCACGATGGTGAGCTAAGGGTTTCTGTCAAAATGGTCGGTGAACGCATCGTCATCAGCATTGAGGACAATGGATACAAGCAAGTAGATATTGAGAAGCTAAATGCGATTCTGCATGATGGAGAGCCCAACAAAGGATATGGCATTATTAATGTGCAGAAGCGCATTCAGCTGCATTTTGGCATCAACTATGGTATACAGTATTCGCTTCGCGAAGATCAGGGCGTCCGTGCAAGGATCGAGATACCTATGGTGCTGGATGGGAGCGGCTGAGAAGTACGATTGAGCTCGATCGCGATCAGCTTGAGATACGTCTAAATCTGTCGATACATAAGATAGTTCCTCTTCACAATTGGACGACTAGCCCATCATACGCTACTTGTATGCCAGCCGGTGTAAAAATTTCCGTCAAGTCCTCATGCAATAAGCCGGCATTATGAGAAAAGTGGGTCACCACAACCTGAGCTCCCGGTTTCAGGACGTTGTTGTCCTCCATCCATATTTTCGTTTCAAGTACTGCTTCGACGTTCATATGATTGTTCCTGTTCAAACTATGGCCTGTTGTACATTCCAAGATAACCAGATCGAGCTGTTTATCCTTCAGCCAATTCCAGGTTTGTTCAGGGAACCATCCACTGTCGTTGCCGTACAGTATCGTTGTACCTTCCTTATCAATATAATAGAGCAGGCAAGTTTCATTTGGATCATGATCCGCCAGTAGAGGAACGATGGTCGCGGTCTGCGTCTTGATGGATTCAAAAGGATCAACCCTATGGAATTTATAGTTGTGGGACAGCCCCTTTAATGCCTGCTGACAGCGTTGGAGGGGTATTTCGTGACCATAGACATGCAGGGGGCTGTTTCCGAACTGTGCGTAGCCTTTAGCGCGAATTCCCATATCTTCTGCATACAAGTGGTCGGAATGGGAGTGTGTGATCAGCAGATCCTGCACGTTGTTCATATCAATTCCGTATTTCAGCGAGTGATACAACGTGTCTGGCGGAAAATCAACCTTCAGTACTTCATCGATCATTACTGATGTTCGTGTCCGAATATTACGTCCCCCTCGTTCACGAGCTTGATGACAAGTGGAGCATTGGCAAAAAAGTGACGGAATCCCTTCATACGCAGCGGTTCCCAGAAAATGCACCTTCATTCGCTTGTTCCTCCTTAGAGTTATTCATTAGAGTAGAGGCTTGCCAAACAGTGAATAGGGGAGGCTGCCTCCCCCTAATGATGATACAGCATACAGTTGTTTTCAAGTCTTATTTTTTGAGCAAGCAAGCCAGGGAAGGCAGTAATCATACGCACACATCGCTTCGACGCAATGAAAGCTTTTTATGGCTCCTTGTTGGGGATGGACATTCTAGAGGATCAACAGCCGCATCTGTCGTTCCAAGCTGGGGAATCGATTCTTTCTTTCCGGGAGAGCTCGCCCACGGAAAATCCGTTTTATCACGTTGCGTCGATAATCTGATTGAGTTCATCGCTCACCATACGCTTGACAATGCGGTAGACGAAGCTTGGTTGCCAGGGTGCTCACTGAAGCGTTTCAGCTTAACCAATGGGGTGGGGACGGGCAGCAATTCGCGCCGCTTGGTGACGTGGAAGGCCTCTTGATTGTTGTAGATCAAGCAGCGGCCCTGGTTCCCGGGTGGACGAACACCAGCCGTGTTCGATACAACAGTTTCTATTAAAGTCACAGATTCAGCCAGCCCTAGGCTTCAGAATGGCCTGTATGAATTAAGATCGACTTGAATAGGGACCTGATCAGTCAGCATCTTACAGCTGATCATTGGGGGGATAGAGAGGTGAGTTCAAGCGAATGAAGCAACATGCAGAAATAAAGGTGCATATTGTGTTTGGAGATTCTGCTGCTGGAAGTTTAAAGCTAGCTATTCAGCAATTGGGATATGCCGACATGAACAAGGTCATTTCATTCCGCGATCACTTTTAAAGTACAGAGAAAAACTGCTACAATTATCGATAAAATACGGTTATGAACACGAGTAATTCACCTCAACAGGATTCATTTTTTCTACTTCTCGCCATTCTAACCGTGTCCCATATTAAATAACCAAACCAACCTGCCACTACACAAATTCCTAATACTGAAAAGAAAACTATAGAAATAACTTTAATCCAAAAATAATCGGGAAGAAACATAAGAACACTACCTTTCTAAACATAACTTACCAAGTATTGTTATTTTTCGGTAGTACTATATTTGCATAGTACCAGTTGAAACATTGTGAGGGAAGCATGAGCCATTGCGTACACGGTAAAACGGAACACGTATACTGCGCTAAGAAAATGAAATCAAATAGCCTCGCACATCTTTTTATGTACGAGGCCAGAGAAGTATCTATTTAATGATTGCGTTGTAGTAATACAAAACCGCTAATATCAGAAGTGTTTTTCCTAAAGACCACTTTAAAACGAATGTCATTGTCAAGTAGGCAGTTATATGCATTGATAAGCAATCGATTAGGTGCCAAATTAGCCTTACATGGTTGAGCGCTTCCAATAACACGCGAAGAAATAATCCTGCGTGCTGAACCGGGTACCAGAGGGTTCCTTGACCAGCTGATAAGGACTAAATCGGGCTGACGAACAGCTTTTACACGAGCCACACAATCATCTCTTTTCTACTTTAGTTTCTCAACATTAAATGCAAAGTAGATATATAATGTGCTGAACGAAAGACGGAACTATGAGGTATTAGCCATGAATGGAGGGGGAACGGGTATGAAGAAGTCCAAAAAAAATTGCGAAATGTCGGACGAGGAAATTCCCGAAAATGTGGAATGGATTCGTAAAGTAGCTTTGGCAGCTTACGGGCTTATCAAGCAAAAATAATTTGGATAGGGCGGTGTACATGGAATGGTATACGTCACAAAGAATATTAGTTTACAACAAAGTTGACTACTTGTTAAAAAAAAGAGACAGCCATTAATCATTGGCTGCTCAGGCATATATTCGCTATTTATCGTTATAAAGTTAGACATCAATGCGTGTAAATTCTCGATGCACGATATGATTAGGGTTCTGATTGAAGGCCGCGTCTCTTCCGAAAGTGCCAACCAGCACGGTGTTATCATCTTCATGATGTACTTTGATTTGAACCTCATACGTAATGACATTAACAGGAATAGTAGTTGTATGAAAAATATTGGAACGTGATGGAACTTTTACAGTAACTTCGTCGATTATTGTTTTTGTACCATCCAAGGCGAAAACTTTAATTTTTGCTGTTACAGTTTTGTTTCGATTGTTGTTTAATACATGGGTAACGGTATCAACTGAACGATTATTGCCTGTGTTTTCAAGTGGACCTGTTGAGTATTTTATAGACATATTTATCACTCCTCTCAATCTTACGTACTAGCAGTAAATGCATTGATAGGATCAAATGAAATGGACAAGCTGCAGGGGACAACAATGGATTTACTAAAAACGCTCACGTAGTGCGGCAGCCGTGTAAAGAATTAATAGTTTATTACCCCTTATACCAAGGAGAGGAGGCAAGGACATGGCAGTCCCAAGGATACTGCATTACCCTAGCATCAAGTGGAATCTATCGGATTGGCTTATCGACATGCCGCAGCATACAACCTATCTCGAACCATTCTTCGGATCCGGCGCAGTACTCTTTAACAAAGTGCCCTCGCAACTCGAAACGGTCAACGATCTTGACGGCGACGTTGTAAATCTCTTCCGAATCATTCGGGAACGTCCAGAAGAGTTGGCAGGAGTGGTTCACTGGACGCCTTACGCCAGAAGGAAAACGACGATGCACACAATCCTGATGCCGATGCGCTTGAACAGGCACGTAGAATGCCGTATGACGTTAGCGTGTACTCTTGGCGGAGGCGCTGGGGAATAACCGTTCCGATCAACCATTATTACACGGGGGGTAGGTGATCGGAATGGGACAATTAAATTGCTTATAGATGCGGGCTGATACTAAACGTTCTTCTACAGCCTGCCTTGTAGCTTCTCTATCGATCTCCCATGGAAATACTGGGATTGATCCGACTATAAGCGAGCAGGAGTCTGCGGATGATTCTGTAGACTTTACCATTGGAATTAACGTGAACAACAAATTCATCTTGTTGAATCCTATTGATTCGCATCTAGAATTTACGGAGCAAGTAAAAGTCATTATCAAAAAATATCAGGAATGGTTGCCAGAACGCGCAGGGATTGAGACTAATGCTTATCAGAAATCGCTCAAGCAATAAACCATTAAGGAGCCTATATTCCTGTTAAGGGACTCAATCAAAATTGTTTTGAAATAGCAAAACCACCTCTGCTGCCGAATGAATATCCTCAATAGGGATGTGATGAAAGGGGCATTACATTCCAAGGTTTTAAAGGCAACTCTATGAAGGGTGGACTGATCTGGCAGGAGAGTGACAGCTTATTTCCTTTCACCTGTATTTATTTGCTGGCGCGAGTTCCCCATGGGCGGTAATGCGTTTATAACATCATCTATGAGTCGTCCAGATCACTCATCCACTGGCTGCAGGTGTGTAGACTGTAACAATGGAAATGATCCGAATCGAAAGATGGCACCGAAGTATCCCGACAGAAGGACGCAATTTGACTAATGGATCAAGCGATATTCAAAGATATTCCGAGCAAATGATAGTTCGAGTGTAAACGATTAAAAAGGAATTGCCTTGGCTCAGCAACTCCTTCATCTTGAATTTTAATTAAATTAGGATAGCTCTGATAATTAGGGCGGTCAGTATGGCTCTCCGTATAATGACTCCTCTAGAGTTCATAAACCGGATGGTGGTATGAGTGCGGCTCTTGGCTACAACTCGTCCATTAAAGACAGTCGTAGTTCCATTCGTGTTTCTAACGACAATACCATAAAACCGATTGAGTAAAAGATTCATATATATCGCCTCACTTTTTGTTTGGTGATATATTCTATTCTTCTTTCTCATAACAGTGAGGGCTAGTTTACTAGGTTAATAGTGAAAAAAATTAGGAATAAAGAAAAACCACCTCATAAGAAAGATGGCTAGAGGAATGGATATTTTTTACACCAATGCAGCTTCAGGAACGATACCCTCTTTTTTAAGAATGGTCGACTTAATGTAGGCTGTTACCAGGGCATCGTAGGTCTCTACATTATTAATTATCTTGCGGAGAAAAAAACAATTATGCAAGTCAAAGTATGTTGTATAAGTTAAATTTTGAGGGGAGAATCAAGGTGCTACTTACAGGAATGATTTTCTTGATAGCTAAGAATGATGGGCAACAAATTAATTTTGATTTAGAGACGTCAGCACCGACTCCATCTGTGTTCTCGATCTCATTTATCGTTCTGGCAACAACATGTATTTCAATTCCAAAAACATAGCAGACGTTGATTATGCAGATATTTCCGAATGATCTCTACCTTTTGTTGGATATTACGATATAATGTTAATAATATCCAACGAGGCATGAGAAGAACAACAGAAGCAAAAATCACAGGAAGTAAAATAGCTAATGATGTCGTAAGAAGAAATCAAAAATGCGCTGGCAAGAGAGAAGGAAGAGCGAATGAACGAAGAACGACAACCTGAAAAAAATGAAATCCCCTATGTTAACAGGTCGTACTATAAGTTATTTTTTGTAATACTTGTTTTTGTTGCAATAATAATCGGCTGTGACAATTCAAGCGAATCCAAGAATTCAAGCGAATTCAAAACAATGAAATCGGATTACGAAAAATTAAAGATTGCCAATGATGAGTTGAATAAAAAAGTTTCGTTACAAATGAAAGAATTAGATGAACTGAAAAACGGTCCCGGAAAAATGATTGCATTAGCACAAGACCAGTACAACGCTCGAAAGTATACAGATGCTAAAAAAACGATTCAGGATTTAACAACAAAATACCCATCGTCACCAGAAGTTGCAAAATCAAAAGAATTGTTAATACTTATCGAAAGTGATCAGGTTAAGCAAAAAGAAGAAGATAAACAAAGAATCGCCTTGGCTACCTCAAAAATGAAGGCGGAAGTTGATGAAGTAGAAAATATAACTTGGCACACTGATACTTCAACAAAGGCATCCGGATCAAGCGTTCACGCTTATGTTGGAAAGCCCGAAAAAGGGAAACTGCAATTGCGTATGGTCTTCCGATTTGAAGGATTAAGTTGGTTGTATGTTCAATCCTACAAAATCAAGACGGATGATAAAACATTCGATTTTGCCGTAGATTACAATAATGTAAAAAGAACAACTAAATCAAGCAAGATTTATGAGACATGGGATAAAGCATTTACTAGAAGAGATCTGGAAATATCACAAAATATAATTTCTTCCCCAAAACCCATTGTGAGATTTACGGGAAAAGACTCATCTTCGGATTATGAAGTAACTGATTCCGAGAAACAGGCATTAAAAAATGTAATTGATGCATTTTTGGCGCTGGGCGGTTCGCTAGATGAAATATATTAGCAAAAAATACAATGGCAATGGGATATGCTGTATAAGGTGATGGGGCAGTGTACAACGCTTACAGCTTCGAAGTTGGCGTTTCTGATTATTCCCAAGTGATAAGTAAGTTCAAAAGCCCTCATCCTTCATCATCGGGATTGAGGGCATATTTGATTATTTGATCAATTTATCCATTACATCTTGATACTTTTTAAATTGATCTTCTTTCATGTCCCCACTCATTTGAATTAAAAATAGCCCTTTTGCATAAGTAAAGGAATACAGCATAGCTGAACTTTTCCCAAGCTCATCGTAATATTTTTTAATATTATCTAAATCAGCTTTATTTTCAAACTGTAACACACGGCCTCCGATGTCTTTTCCTAAGGATGGAACAAGAACGCGCAACCCATTACCTAATTTAGGTGCCATTCCGTAGTCCTTTGCCTCCATTTTAGTAGGCGTTTCAGCTTCAAGGCCTCCATCTTTAAATGCTTGAACAAGGCTCTCTAAAGTAACAGCTTTTATAGGCTCTTCTTTTTTTGCGGGTGCTGTAGCGGGAACGGTAGTTGGTGTAGAAGATGACTGAACATTTGTCTGATTAGGTGCCGAACCACAGCCGGATGCAAACAAGCATAATGCAGCGATTGACGAATATAAAATAAACTGTTTTTTCATGATACGTTTTAAACCCCTTTTTTTGTCTGATATTGTCAGATACAACTATACCAAATATAGGAATAAAGTACCATACCCAGTAAAGTGAACTTTTCCTGACCATAATCTCAACCACGAGGGAATATCAAGAGCCTTTTCCTTTGGGATCGAAGGCATTTTTTGTTTGCATGCAATTACCTGCCATGTGATAATATTGCTATAAACTTCATAGAGGTGAATGATGAAAAAAGTTATCGGACGTATTACGTTAGTGTGTATTATTGTGATAGCAGGCTACTCCGCAGTAAAGGCTTCTGTAAAGTCAGATCTAAGTAAACCGGCTCAAGGGTTAACTCAATCGACCGCAGTAACAACGGGGCAGTCGGTGGGCGAATATTACTTCACTCGTGCTGATCAGCATCCCGATAAAGCGTTGATCGATATCATTAATGCTGCAAGCCAGACATTGGACATAGCCATATATAGCTTGACTCATCCAGATATAGTGGCAGCGATCAAAAGCGCAAAAGATCGAAGCGTAACAGTTCGGATCATCACAGACAAGGTTCAATCCGATGGCAAAGTACAGGGCGAAGCTATGAAAATACTGGGCAGCGCCGGTGTCCCGATGAAGGTTAACAAGCATAGCGGCCTCATGCATCTTAAAATGTCAGTTGTCGATAAGAAGATCGCAACTACGGGATCATTTAACTACTCCAAAGCAGCCAGTACGATGAATGATGAAGTGTTGATGGTCATGCGTAACGATGAGGTAGCCAAATCCTTCACAGAGCAATTTGAACAGATGTGGAATGACACGAAGGGATTTGAAACGATCGAGAAGAAAATTGCCCAATAAGCACATGACTAAAACCCTCTATCTTTAGATTGAGGGCTATTTTTAAATCAATTAATTGAAAGGTCAATGCTGGTTAAGTTATTGAGCGTTCAGAAATGACGGAATAAAAGGAGGCGCGGTACTTCGCCGGTGGTATCCCAAAGTGTTTGCGGAACAGACGAAAAAAATAGTTCATATCAGAGATACCTACACTAGAGCTAATTTCCCGCAAGGATGATTCAGAGTGCTCCAATAGATCTCTGGCCTTCAACATCCGAATTCTGTTCAAATATTGGAGAGGCGTTAAGTCGGTATGCTTCTTCAAACATTTGGACAAGTAATCAATAGAAAAATTTAATTTTTGTGACATCTCCTCAAGGCGGAAAGGTTTGTTTATGTGGTCATTCAGATAGATGATAATGTCGTCGCAGATTTGTTGACTGTGGTGATTATGTGAAGTTTTCGACATTTTCTGAAGCATCATGAGCAATTGTCCAAATAGAGCCTGAAGAGGGAGCATCTGTTCAAGGACGGAGAGGTTGCGAAGTTCTATCATCTCGTCCAGAAGCGACCAAATCTGACTTGTGTTCAGTTCTTTGAATTTAGGGATATACATGAACTGTTCCTGCGGTTCAAGGTCGCGGTATGTGGTGATGGGTAGAACGGAATGCCAACGGATCTCTTCGGGGTGCACGAGTCGGTGAGCAGAATGATGTTGAAAATGCAGGTAATAAATCAACGTATCCTCCCTGCAGGCGATATGGCCATAGTGCAGCTTGCCTGGTTCCAGAACGAGCATCTGATTTTCCCCAATTTCGTAAGGGATCCCGTCTTCATTCATATATAAGGTGCCGTATCGGACGAAAATGATATCGTACAGTGAGAATATGCGTTCATAATGTTGATATGACTTGGGAAACTTGACTTTGCTCACCGTGACCAGGACGGGAAGAGGAGGAATCGACAGCTCCAGACATGACATGGGGACGCAACCTTTCCATTCGTTTATGTAACTTAAGTATAATGGCTGAATGGGGCCCTTGCAACATATCAAAGATTGATTTTGTGCTTAATTTGAATGATTTTCTGAATAGTAATGCATTTGGAGAGAATCTATAATGGAAGGAGAGCATGGCCCTGTCGGGCTGGAATGGAGTGAAAATAGTAATGACCACAAACTTATATGAGCGGTTGCTACCAGCACCGAGAGACGGTGGATTTGAAATGACAGGATATTGGGTTTGGTGCGGCTCGGTAGTCCAGAGCGAGGACGGACGCTTCCATATGTTCGCCTCCCGTTGGCCTAAGCATCTTCCTATGCATCCGGGTTGGCTTGCCCATTCGGAAGTAGTGCGGGCCGTTTCCGACACGCCTGAAGGTCCGTACCAATTTCAAGAGGTCGTATTGCCTGCCAGAGGCGCACAATATTGGGACGGCCGCAGTACTCATAATCCACATATCGTTAAACATGGAAGTAAATATCTCCTGTATTACATGGGAACAACTTATCCTTTCCCCGATGTAGCGCCAGGCGAAAAATACGACTTGGATGATGCTCGTTGTATCGTGGCCAGAGCCAACAAACGGATCGGCTTGGCCACAGCGGATAGTGTAGAAGGACCTTGGGAGAGACTGGACAAGCCAATTCTAGATGTCCGGCCTGATAAGTTCGACAGCTATCTTACATCGAATCCGGCTCCTTGTGTACACGAAGATGGCTCTGTACTGCTCATTTACAAATCCAGAGCTTACAAGGGACATACCTTCAGCGATATGGCTCTTGGGGCAGCATGGGCGGATCATTACACAGGTCCTTACCGTGCTATGAGCGAGGAACCGATTTTCCCGCCTTCGGATATTCACCTTGAAGATCCCTTCGTATGGAAAACCGAAGACGGTTATGAGATGATAGCCAAAGACATGAACGGAAACGTGGGCGGAGAAAAGCACGGAGGTATTCATGCTCATTCCCGGGACGGTATGAATTGGCAGCTTGCCGAAAATCCTAAAGCTTATTCACGGCAAGTCACCTGGGATGACGGAACGACAAGGCGTATGGGCAATTTCGAAAGGCCGTTCCTGCTGTTCCAGAATGGGAAACCGACTCATTTGTTTGCAGCTACGGCAGACGGAGACGGGAATTTTGGTGGTCGGAACACCTGGAACATGGTTATTCCTATTAGAGAATGATAGCGAAGGTGATAAACGCTGACGGAGTGAGAGCTCACTTCGTTAGCGTTTTTTTTGCCTTATTACCAGGAGGGAAGGGTCGTGCGCATTGCTGATCTATTTATTGATTACGTATTAGCTTGGAATCTAACCAAGGACGTACAATCGGCAGGACGTTGGCCGCTTGCATAGCTTGGGTGTGATTAAACCCATCAACAATATGAACATCCCAGCCGAGAGCTTCAATTTCGCTACGCTTGTTAATGAGTGGTCCAACGATATCCACCTGTACGTCGCCCCAACGTTTGCCATACTATATAAGTTGAACTAAAATTGTTCAGGAAGTTGGTTGGTTTCCAAGCGAAGACATAGACGA
>NZ_JAOQIO010000015.1:0-117201 GCF_025567575.1 Paenibacillus baimaensis
TGAATGGATGTTACGTAAAGATGAAGGTTGTTATCAGGAATTAGTTGAGGAATATAACAGAATAAATAACACTAACTTTGAATGCTAATTCGAAGGGGCTAGCCCATCAACTAACACCGTATTCACGTTGCGGTCGCTGCGCTCCCTTGGTCTGCCCGAAGCAATTCAGCCGTTCTTCATTCCGCTAACGGGAAACTATAGCATAATAAACAACCTGAGACACGGCTGCCGGCATGGATCGGCAGCCGTGTTGTGGTAACTGGCAGTTTTTATCTTAAGAAATGATCGTCGAAAACGGAATCCAGAGGCTAACGGCAAGCAGAATCCAGCGAACCACGGTTTCCCCAAGTGAGCCTGTATCGATCGCCATAAACTTCGGGAGCAAGCGGATATGCAGCTTGAGCGGCCAGAACAGCTCGACGCCTCTGTGATTGAGCAAATCAATGAGCGGGTGCGAGACGTATGCGACGACAAACGTCAAGAAAAACAATGCAGGCAACGGAACCGTCACAAACATCAATACCAGTATAAAGAGAATGGAATGGGTTATTGACCGGTGGCGAACCTTTAAAATCTTTAATAGAGCCGATATAGGATAGAGAACCTTTGCCATAGTGGAGCCTTGCTTATCGACGTCAGCCAGCGTACCGGCTAAACAGCCAAGCAGCAGAGCACCGGCAGCCTCCCACGATAGAAACGGTACATCCTGATGAACGAGTACAAGCTCGGCGGCTACTAATCCGGCGACGCTATGAGTTTTTTGCAGCATGATAACGCTCCTGTCCGACATATTCTTTTTTCAACCTTATAGTATTCGGGCGTTATCCGGAAAATGGTCCGTAGCTTAGAAAAACAAGCTAATAAGATGTGGAGAGGTGTTATGTTCTTAGAAAGAAGAAGCTCTAAAATTATATTATACCACGTTCATGTTGGTGAACCGTACCATAAATGACGGCTAAAAAATTCTTTGTGGGAAAGTTGGGAGGCCTGTTATCTTTTAAGGAAACTTTTGCTTATCGTATTCCATAACTTGGCACAGTAAGAAAGAGCCAAGTCCCATGGGTGGAGGAACATCAGCGAGATCACATAGCGTTGTGAATAAAGCACAAGCACGGCTTGAGGTACACGAATCCAATTTGGAGCGGTTGCAGTCAGGTGAGCCACCACACCATAACGAAATCCAAAGCTGCCAAGGGTTGCGATCGTAATTGTCTCGCGCACTTCTTGATAAATCAAAACGTCCTGAGATCGTATCAAGCATGAATGACACAAAATTCAACCTGAACAAGCACGTTATCGAATGGACTAAAACACGCTAAGCTCCCATCTTCAATTTCGCGTTATCACCAGATGGACATTCTTACTTGTGGCTAATCGGGACTCTAATAATATCGTAAGGTTTACTAGAGTTTCAAATACCGAGACGCCTTCTCCAACCGGAAGTGTTGTACCTCTCTACACACCATTGTGTATCAAATTTGCTGTAATAAATTGAATTGAAATCTTAGGTTAAACTCAAAAGAAGTAAAAGACGTATAGGGTAAGTAAATATATTCTTATTTTTATAATTTTGACGACTCCGTATAATAAAAGTGAGCTCAATAACGTACCACATAGGAGGAACATAAATGAGGGGTAGTATCAGAATTAAATTTTTAACTGGTTTGCTTTCCATGAGTCTGGTCTTTGTAACGGCATGCAGCAGTAACAGTTCGGAGGGTACAACAAGTGTAGCAAACAAACCCTCAACTTCGCCACAGGTTCAAGGCAAAATCGATCCTTTAGGCAAATATGATACACCGATTGAAATTACTACGGTCAGATCGTTAGACCCTAACTTGAAATTTAAAGATTCAGATAATTTAGAAAAAAATATCTGGACCAAGAAAATCGAGAATGAGCTTGGCATAAAAATCAAAAACAATTGGATCGTAAACGGTGCTCAGTACGAGCAAAAATTAAATGTGGCCATCGCCTCTAACGATTTGCCTGATTTCATTCAATTACCACCAGCTCAATTCATGCAGTTAGTGGATAACAATCAACTGATGGATATTACGGGACTTGTGGATCAATACGGATCTCCGATGCTAAAGGAATATTTGAAATCAGACGGCGGCCTGTCCGTGGATACAGCAACCGTTAAGGGTAAACTGATGGGGATACCGACCATGAGCTCGATTATAGACAGCTCCCCTATACTATGGATCCGGATGGATTGGCTCAAGAAACTGAACCTACCTGAGCCTAAGACCATGGACGATGCATTGAAAATCATTGATGCTTTTACGAATCAAGATCCAGACAGAAACGGTAAAAAAGATACAGTGGGCTTCTTGGCATCCAAAGAACTGTGGACAGGTTATCCAAGATTAACAGGATTCTTTAACGGTTATCATGCTTATCCAAACATGTGGATCAAAGACAGTAACGGAAAGCTCGTGTTCGGTGGTATTCAACCAGAAATGAAAGCCGCACTTGGCAAATTGCAGCAGTTGTACAAAACGGGGCAGATTGACCAAGAGTTCGGTGTCAAGGATTCCAAGAAAGTGGAAGAAAGTGTCGCATCGAGTAAAAACGGGGTGTTTTTCGGAGCAATGTGGGCTCCGCTAACCGTACTGCAGGCGAACAAAAACAACGATCCAAATGCAGAATGGAAAGCATTCCCCGTTCTTTCTGCCGATGGGAATCCGGCCTTAGCACAGAATGGAGCTCCAGGCGCTAATGCCTACTTTACCGCCATTAACAAGAATGCCAAGCATCCTGAGGCTGTCATCAAAATGTTGAATTTATTTGTAGAGAAAATGTGGGGAGCAACAGCCGACCCAGAGTTTGTTTCAGCTGATGCCGTATCCATGGGATACCACAAATACCCCCCGGTTTCAGTATTCATGGCTAATAAGAACCTAACCCAGCATCTCAAAGTAACGGAAGCCATGAAGACCAAAGATGTCACCAAATTAAACGGAGAAGAGAAATCGACGTATGATTTGATCATGAAGTTTAAAGAGGGCGATTCCAAACAATGGTCTCAGGACCGTGTGTTTGGGGAGGAAAGCTCTTATACCGTCATTAATAATTACAAAAAAGATAACTTGCTCAAAAAAGACGAAATGTACTTGGCACCAACGCCTACAATGGTGCAGAAAAAGAGTACGCTCGACAAAATGAGTGATGAAATGATTACCAAAATCATTCTCGGAGCATCAGTCGATGAATTTGATAAATTTATAGGTGATTGGAAAAAGCTTGGTGGAGACGAAATAACAAAAGAAATCAACGACACATTTGCAGCTCGTAAATAACATTTTCCATTAAAGGTGAGAAGGGGTTGTATCTTCCCTTCTCTCTATCTGACAACAAATGGGGGTACATTTATGCAATCCAAGCTCAGACGGGAATTTCCACTGCACATCATGCTGTTACCTGCGGTTATTCTTGTCTTTACATTTCAATATATACCTATGATAGGGAATGCCATGGCCTTTCAACATTTCATCCCGGCCAAAGGTTTTTTTGGCTCCGAGTGGGTAGGATTTGATAATTTTAGATATCTTATTCTATTGCCTGATACGTTTCAAGTTCTATTCAATACGATTTATATCGCGTTAATGAAAATGGTCGTCGGCCTACTAGTTCCGATTACCGTTGCATTGTTACTTAATGAAGTCAGAGCTGAATTTTTTAAAAGAGCCGTACAGACATTAATTTATTTGCCCCACTTCTTGTCATGGATTATCTTGGGTGGAATTCTCATTGACATTTTATCTCCTTCCACAGGAATCGTAAACCTTCTTCTCAAAGAGATTGGCTTCAAGCCACAATTTTTTCTGGGAGATAATACATGGTTTCCTTATACCCTCGTATTTTCCAATGAATGGAAAGAGTTTGGTTTCAATACAATTGTGTATTTGGCAGCACTCACTGGCATAAATCCTACGTTATATGAAGCAGCCGTCATAGATGGAGCAGGACGCTGGAAGCAGACCTTGCATATCACGCTGCCCTCGATAGTACCAATTATCGTCCTATTAGGAACTCTAAGTATGGGGCATATTTTAAATGCAGGTTTTGAACAAGTGTTTAACTTATATAGTCCACAAGTATACAAAAGCGGAGATATCGTCGATACATTCGTTTATCGTCTCGGTGTCGTCGATGCCCAATATAGTGTGGCAACGGCTGTAGGTTTGTTTAAATCGCTTGTTTCCTTTATTTTCGTATCATTATCATATTTCTTGGCATACCGTTTTGCCAACTATCGGATCTTTTAGTAGGCCGAATCTTTGAAGGAGTGACTGTTCATGTACAACGACACTGTTGGCAGAAAAGTGTTTCATATTTGGAATTACCTAGGTTTAGCCTTTCTATCCATCCTTTGTATTTTGCCGCTCGTGCATATTTTGGCTATTTCGTTCAGTTCGAGTTCAGCGGTGACGGCTGGGTTTGTAAAGTTGTGGCCAGTCGATTTCACGATGAAATCTTATGAGTACGTTTTACATAAAAAAGAGTTTATGATTGCCATGCTCGTTTCTGTAAAAAGGGTTCTTTTGGGTTCTATCTTAGGAATGACTTTAACTGTCATAACAGCGTATCCTTTGTCCAAGGAAGTGCGTTCTTTCAGATGGAGAACGCATTATGCGTGGTATTTTATCGCCACCATACTTATTAGCAGTGGGTTGGTTCCTTGGTATATCACCATCAAAGAAGTGGGCTTGATCGATTCTATTTGGGCGTTAGTTCTTCCTGGCGCTGTAAATGTCTTTAATATCGTTCTGCTGCTCAACTTTTATAGAGGTTTGCCAAAAGAATTGGAAGAGTCAGCATTTATTGACGGTGCGGGTCATTGGCGAAGCTTGTGGGACATCTATATTCCACTATCAACCCCTGCTCTTGCAACGCTCAGTCTGTTTACGATCGTATGGCACTGGAATTCGTGGTTTGATGGGCTCATCTTGATGAACTCGCCTTCTCATTATCCACTGCAGAGCTATCTCCGTACGGTAGTCATTGACGTTGATACGATGTTGGCAAATACTCAGGATATAGCGTTACTAGCCGAGGTTTCCGACAGGACGACTAAAACGGCACAAATTTTTGTTGGGACTCTTCCAATTTTGCTCGTTTATCCATTTCTGCAGCGCTTCTTCATCAAAGGTATCACGCTTGGTAGCGTAAAAGAGTAGTATTCATAGTGGGTGTCGAGGTACAGTAGAGATAACAAATCTCTATGCAAAGGAAGGTATCTCCTGATGACAATATGGAATCGCTGGTGGCAACGATTGACGATATATCCAAAGCTGGTGATGAGTTTTCTGATTATCATATTACCGGTTTTCGCCGTCAGTTTAAGCATGAATGTGATGGGGGCCGAGAGCGTTCGCAAAGAAATTACCCATTCCATGTCGACATCGGCAAGACAGTATCTGAATCTCATTTCTATGGACCTTAACCGCGCCATCAGACAGCAGCGAGAATATATCAATCACAAGGACCTGATCAATTTGGCAATAAAAGCACCAGTGATGACAGAAATTGAAAAAACAGCGTCTATTGTGAGACTTCAACAGCAGCTGCGACAATTCAAAAGCGAGAACGCGTTTATTGAGGATACCATCTTATTCATCCCTGCGATCGGGAGGACGTTATCAGCGAATGACGGTTCCGTCCAGACGATCGTACAGGAAGAATATGAAGCTATGAAAGCCTTTGCAGGACGAATGGATATGCCGTTAATTAGTTGGAGAAATAAGCTGTATCTCAACTTCTCCTACCCGGACGCGATCACGTTAACTGGACAGAAAGAACCATTATTCCTGCTCACACTTGAGCTGTCGAAGTCCGGTTTGCAGGATGCCCTGTCGCAGTTTCGTTTCGGCCGAAGCGGAGGGGCGATATTGGCTTCGACACAGAGCGATTGGATCGTATCAAGTCCGGGTGGCGAGACATTCAACGAGCACTTGAAATCCTATTTATCGCAGGAGGAAACAATTACGGGTACCTCCGAGTTGCCGTCTTTACGTATGGGCGATCAGCGGTATACGGTTGTCATGGACCGCGACTCATCACTTGGCATAACATTGATCGCCTACGTGGAAGAATCCGATTTGCTTGGGCCGATAAAGAAATACCGAACGTGGTTCTGGGTGCTTTGTGTTCTTTCCATTCTGGCTGTCATAGCGTTCTCTTATTGGATATATAAATGGATCCACCAACCGTTAAAGAAGTTGGTATTCGCGTTTCGCAGAGTAGAACAGGGTAACTTGCAGGTGACCGTTCCTCATGTCAATCATGATGAGTTTGGTTATTTATTTGTACAGTTTAACGGGATGGTCGCTGAGATTAAACGCTTGATTCAAGAGGTATACGAAAAAAATTATCGGCTGCAGGTGTCGGAATACAGGCAGCTTCAATCCCAAATAAATCCTCACTTTTTGTACAATAGTTTTTTTATCATTTACAGGATGGCCAAGCTGCAAGAAACAGATACGGTTATTCGATTGACCCAACATCTGGGCGAGTATTTCCGCTTTATAACAAGAGATGGGACAGATGAAGTACTGCTTAGGGAGGAGCTTACCCACGCTAAGAATTATGTAGACATTCAATCCATACGGTTCAACAACAGAATTAACGCATTATTTGAGGATTTTCCAGCTATTGCAGATACCATCACTGTTCCCAGACTTATTGTTCAACCGATTATCGAAAACGTCTATCAGCACGCCTTTCGCAATAAGTTATCGGACGGGATTATGCAAATTAGCTTTCAACTAGATATAGATGTCTTATGCATTGTCGTAGAGGACAACGGTTCAGAAAAGAACAACGATGCGCTAGAGGAATTGAACAAACGGCTCCTCATTTCCGAACGCGATATGGAAACAACAGGCATGATTAACGTGCATCACCGTTTGCGGATCAAGTATGGGAAAGCTGGAGGGCTTTATCTGTCGCCAAGTGCCTTAGGCGGGCTCAAGGTGCAAATCACGATTCCGCTGCAAGGGGGAGAACTACATGCTGAACCTGATCATCGTTGATGATGAACCTATCATCGTGGACGGCCTTTACGAATTATTTCAGGACATCCATGATGTGGAACTTACGATTTACAAGGCTTATTCCGGTGTAGAGGCACTTGAGATTATTCGCAGGACCAAGATGGATATTGCTATAACAGATATTGAAATGCCGGAGCTGTCAGGGCTTGAGCTGCAGAAGCGGATTGTCTCCCTATGGCCGACTTGCAGAATCATTTTTCTTACAGGGTACAGCGATTTCTCATATGTGCAAAATGCGGTGAGAAACGGGGCAGCTGATTTTATTCTGAAGATGGAGGGTGATGAGAAAATTGTTGCAGCTTTCTATAAAGCAGCTCATTCCATCTCGCTAGAACTTGATGCAGAGAAGCTTCTGGAGAAAGCGAAAAGGCAGATGCAGAAAGCGCTCCCCGCCCTGCAGAAAGAATATTTACTGCATCTTATCGAGAGCGATGTTTCGGAAAAGGATCATGTACGCAGTCAACGGTTTGCTGAGTTTGCAATCAGTTTAATGCCTGATCAACCTGTTCTCATGGTTCTGGGAAGAGTAGACAACTGGTTTGTGGACATGTCTGGAACAGATAAAGCGCTGCTTCTTTATGCTGTGCAAAATATTTCTGAGGAATACTTGTCTAGATGCAGACTGGCATTTGTTGCCTATTCCGTTAATAAATTTGCTCTTTTCATCCAACCGGATGAGACAGGTGACTGGCAAGATTATGAGGCAGGACAAGTGAATGAAGATCAGCTCTTGATGTTCGTCAGCGGTATGTTAGATAATATTCAGTCTTCCTGTAAGGGGTATCTCAAGGTTTCGGTATCGCTAGCTGTCAGTCAGCAACCTGTCGAATGGGCAGCAGCCGGACGACAATGGTTGGAGTTGGAACGGCTCCTCGGTCGTGGCCTAGGACTTGGGAAGGAAGTCATCTTAACGGAAGGGCGGGAACCTCTCCCCGAAGAGAGGGTGTCGCATGTTACTGGAACGGAACAGAATCTTTATCGCATGTTGAAGCAGGTAGATCGGGTGGAGGCAGCTCTCGAGAATGGACAGCAGGAACGTTTTTTTCAGTGGTTCGATGATGTGACGCAAGTCGTTGCTTTCGAAGCGACTTTCAATCCGTTTCAAAACGAAGCCTATTACACCATCGCCCAATTGCTGCTGAAATTAATCAATCGAATTGGTTTTAACACAGGTCAATGGACAGCAGAACATCTAGACCGTCTTATGAACATCCGCTTTCATAGCTCATGGCAGGAAGCGGTAGCGAATTTGCGCGAGACTGCTGATCTCTTGTTTGAGAAGAAGCAGCAGGAACGGCTGGATCGCACAGACGAGTTGGTCTTGAAAATTAATCGATTTATCCATGAACATCTGGATGAGGAACTATCTTTGAACCGTCTTTCGGAAAAAGCGTATATGAATCCGTCCTATTTATCCAGACTCTATAAACAAATCACGGGAGTCGGGCTATCGGAATTCATTTTAGAGGCGCGCATGGAAAAAGCGAAGGGGTTACTGAAATTGTCCCGTCATAAGATACAAGATATTTGCAAAATGACAGGGTTTGAAACACCGGCTTACTTTACAAGACTATTCAAAAAGCATACTGGTTTAACCCCGCAGGAATTCAGAGAATTGCATATGGAGAGCGCTTTATAAAAAGATTTGATCAGAAAGGTTATGGTGCAACAATTAAAACTTATCTAAGATATCCGCGAAATGTATGGCTTGACTATGCTGTCAAACCAAACATTTTATTGATAAATTCCACTGCAGAAGGACAGACGATTAAATGCATTCGATAAGTTCTGTCGCTAGACAGAAGATGTAAGTGGCCTGCGACACAAACATGAGTGCTTTTAGATCCCCGCCAATCGGGGATTTTTTATTTCAAAGCACCTATGAGGATTCCTCTTGCATTTCTGGGAGGATCAGTCACTATTGTCGATATTTCGCCAAAGAACAAACGTTATGCATTAATGGACGTGTTTGAGATTGATTTAGAAAAGCTAAGACTTTCATTCGATATCGTTTACTTAGAAGCTGGAATTCTGCATTACTTCGCTGACCTTACTTCTTTCGCTCACATTGTTTATGAATTGTTAAAAGTTGGCGGGCGGCTGGTGTATTCCATGAGAACCATACGGTTGTAGTAGAAGGAGATTATTTTGATACACGGTTATTCAGGGGAGATGTTACTAAGCGAACAAGCCGATTTCCCTGACTGTTTACTACGATACTGGAATATGGGTGAGTTCTTCAGCGCGGTCGCTACTTCCGGTTTAGTAATTGACCAACTTGTTAAGGAACCGAGAAGTGACGAGAATCATTTTTTCTCTAGGAGTTTTTACCTTAGTCGCAAACAAATACAAGGTCAAGTGAACAGCGAATCTTAGGTAGAAGATGGATCATTACGCTAAAACGAGTTGTAAAATGATTCATACGGCAGGGCAAATTCATAATTGACAAGTAAATAAACATTTGCTAATATGGGATAAACACGTGTTCATGATACTTCTTATCAAAGTTATGAATATGTTTTATTTTCTTATTCTTAGTAAATCTGTGCCTATTAATTACGTAACTTAGAGGGAACTAAAATGAGAAAAAATGATTTGAACAGCAAGGAAATTGCTGAAATTGCGGGGGTTTCCCGGAGCACGGTTAGTCGCGTAATTAATAATTACGCTAATGTACCTGAGAAAACCAGGGAAAAGGTAATGAAAATCGTGGAACAATATGGCTACACACCTAATGTTTCCGCAAGAGCTTTGGTAGGAAAAAAGATAAAAGCGATCGGTCTATTTTTTATCGATCAGGATCACTTTTCCCAGGACAGCTCGGCAAATATGTTGATTACGAGTGTTATTGAAAGTGCTTCCTCCTTTGGGTATATCGTGCTAACGGCCGTTGTTAGGGACATTAAGAATTATGAGAGCATCAAGAATTTGAAAGACGTATTCTATCAGCGAAGCATTACCGCGGGCATCTTTATAGGTGCGGAAAATCATGAGCCGGTCATTGAGGAGCTAATTGCTGAAGGTTTCATTATAGGCGTGCTTGATCAAATTTTGCCTGATCGAAATGAGCCTAACCGTATCGTATACAACTTAAATAATGAGCAAGTGGCTCGGGATGCAGTTGATTACTTAGTTGGTCTTAATCACAAGAAAATCGCCATTATTAATGGTGATCTAAAGAAAGCTGCGGCTAATTTCAAGTTTAAAGGCTTTGTCGAACAGATGGAGCATCATGGCTTGAAAATAATCGGAAGTTGGGTCATGCACGGACAATATGAATCAGGCGGCTATGATGCGATGAAGAATCTGCTGGCCAATGCCAGCGAGCTGCCGACAGCTGTTTTTGCTGTAAATGACAGCCTTGCTTTTGGCGCCATTCGGGCAATCAACGATTTTTCCATGAGGGTTCCTGAAGATATTTCTGTCATTGGAATGAACGATCAACCGTTGAGTTCGTATTATAAACCCGCCCTGACAACATTTCATGCGGATTATAATCAGCTCACTATCGGTATTACACAAAGTGTCATTCGTGCAATTGAACAAGGGCTGACATCGAAATGCATAAAGGCCACTTTGGATTGTACATTGGTAGAAAGAGAATCTTGTAAAAAATTTTGAGGCACCATTCAAAATTTTTTTAACCACAAATAAACACGTGTTTATTTGTGGTAGCTTGAGTCAATTAATTATATGTTGAAGATTATCCTTTATGAAAGCGGGCTCAAGTTGTATTGAAAGGGGTGAAGTAGGGGATAATAAGCACAAATATTTGGAATATTTTCGGGAAAATATCAATCAAAAAACGATTAGGGAGTTTTGAAAATGAAAATGCTAAAAGTAAATGCTTCAGTGGTTGTAATCGCTGTATTGGGAACTGTATTGGCTGGTTGTGGAAGCAATTCTAGTTCCGGAAGCGGAAACGGTAAAGTCGAGCTTACGTATTGGGACGGCGCATGGAATACAAATACAGCAGCTGTCGTTAAGAAATTTGAAGAGAAATACCCTAACATCAAAGTAAATGTTCAGCAATTCCCGGATGCCGGGATGTCCGATAAATATTTACTGGCCCTAAAGCAGAAGAATGGCCCGGATCTAATGAACATTGCCGTGGATTGGATTACACCTTTCGCGACCACAGGCGGATTAGTGCCTCTGAATAATCAAATCCAAACAGACAAAGTGGATCTTAATGATTTTTATGAGGGAGCAATTTCAGTAGCCAAGCTGAATGACAAAGTGTATGCGCTGCCGTATCGTACAGAAACCCATGGACTTATTTTTAATAAAAAATTGTTAGATGCGGCGGGTGTTGATTCGTCTAAAGGACCGCAAAATTGGGCGGATTTATTAGCAGCTGCACAGAAAGTTACAAAAGGCGATGTCCACGGCTTCGCGCTTCCTGGAACGAATGTCGGCAATTTAACAACGCAATTGTTTAATATGATTATGTCCAACGGCGGCAGTATTCTGAATAGCACCAATACGAAGTCAACATTGACAGAGCCTGCAGCTGTTGAAATGGCGAAGTTGTATGTGGATTTGTTTAGCAAATATCAGGTCATGCCGAAGAGCATGCTCCAAAATGATAATATTGCCGACCGTAATTTGTTCACGAATGAAAAAGTCGGCATGTACATGTCCGGCATCTATGACATTGCTCCCATCAAGCAAGCAAATTCAAAGGTTGACATGGGGGTTGCCATGGTACCGGCCAATAAAGAACGCAAAACGGTGCTAGGCGGTTGGGGCGTTGCTATTACTACAGCAAGCAAGCATCCGGAAGAAGCTTGGAAGTTTATCAACTTCATCACACAACCGGACATTTCAGCTGAGTACAGCGTAACCTTCTCAGCAAGAAAATCCGCTGCAACGAATCCGAAATATCAGGATCCGTTAACGAAACCATTGTTGGATGCACTTCAATACGCTCAACCGCTGCCGCAAATTCCGCAATGGACACAAATTAAACAAATTATATTTGACAACATTCAACTGGCATTAAGTGGTAAGTCCACAGTAGAAGAAGCCATGATACAAGCTTCCAAAGCAATCGACGAGCTCCTCGCTAAAAAATAGGTTGTGAATTCATAATAAATTGATGGCATCACCTGCAGAGTCTGTGCATCAGGATCTGCAGGTGAGTTAGATAGTGAGAGCTAATTTAGTGCAAAGAGGTGGAGTTCATGCCAATAAAGAAGTTAAAACATAATCCGGGTATGCTCTATGTAATGCCCGCCGTAATTGCAATAGCAGCGGTTATGATTATCCCGCTCATTTATACGATTTTATTAGGGTTTAACAAGAGCGACATCTATTCGGATGCATGGAAATTTGTTGGGCTAGCACAATTTCAGGAACTTTTTCAGAACGCAGAATTTTTGGGATCGATTCAACACACGTTTGTTTGGACATTTGGTAGTGTGGTTTTTCAATTCCTGATCGGTTTTCTCGCAGCGGTATTAATTAGTCAGGATTTCATCAAATTTAAAGGTCTAATTCGCCTACTGCTTATGATTCCCTGGGTATTGCCGAGTGTGATCAGCGTAAGCATTTGGAAATGGCTGTATCATCCTGATTTTGGGTATCTCAACCATTTTTTAAAAATGATCGGTCTCACAACAGAATCAATCAATTGGGTATCAGATGAACGCTATGCCATGATTTCGGCCGTTATTGTCAATGTGTGGAAGATGTTCCCGCTTGTTATGTTGATGATAGAGGCTTCCCTGCAATCTGTCCCTAATGAATTGAAAGAAGCAGCTTCAGTAGACGGTGCAAAACCTATTCGTATCTTTTTTACTATCACAGTTCCCCATGTGTCTAGCACATGTTATACCATCGTTTTGCTGCTCATTATTTGGACGCTCAATGCCTTCACCTTCATTTTTGCTTTAACTGGGGGAGGTCCTGCGAACAGTACTCAGATTTTATCGATGTATATTTACAAGCTCGCATTTCAAAATTATGACTTTGGTATGGCTGGTGCCGCAAGCACGGTGTTATTTGTGATTACTGCTGCATTAAGCATTTTTTACATGAAATTCATTATGAAAGGAGAAAGGAGGTAATGAGAAACAAAAAAGGAAGTTTTATCGCTAAAGCAACAGGAAGCTACTTGACCTTGCTTGTGTTAATCGTATTCAGTGTTTTCCCTGCACTCTGGATGTTTGTAACATCCATTAAAACCCCAGAGGAGAATTTCTCAATTCCTCCTACCTTGCTTGCTGAGCATCCTACGTTTGCCAATTATAGCAAGGTATTAACTGAAAGTGGTATTCCAAGAGCGTTTATAAATAGTATTATCGTTACATGCAGCGCCACAGCTGTGACCTTGGTTATTGCTATTCTTGCTGGTTACGGTTTTGCAAGATATCGTTTCAGAGGCTCTAATATAATGTCCTCCGGGTTATTATACGGTCAAATGATGCCGGGCGTCGTTATTATTATTCCACTTTATATGGTTTTTAGTAAAATTAATTTGATTGACACTTATCTGGCTATGATCATCGCTGACCTCGCGATTACGGTTCCTATGGCGGTTATTATGTTAAGGTCATTTTTTGAAACACTGCCAAGGGAACTTGAAGAGGCTGCCAAGCTGGATGGTTTATCGAGCCTTGGTACGTTGATTCGTATCATTATCCCTGTTTCGATGCCGGGCATTATTGCAGTTAGCATGTACGCTTTCCTTAACATTTGGGAAGAATTCTTGTTCGCGCTCAATTTGACCAATTCGGATCATGTAAGAACCCTACCGATCGCGATTAATTATTTTAGTGGTGAATTCGTTATTGATTGGGGAGCAATGATGAGCGCCTCCATGATTGTTTCCATGCCGGTTTTGATTATTTTCCTTTTGTGTAATAAATTTTTTGTCAAAGGACTTTCCGACGGATCTGTAAAGGGATAGCTCCGATATGCGGCAGTTTGTAAGATTACGAGTGATGGAAAAAGAAGGTCTGATTCTGCATAGCCGATTAGGAGTTAGGAATGTATTTCAGGTGAAGGACTGATTGTGTGCGAGAGATAAACATTGCATTAATTGGCTATAACTTCATGGGAAAGGCGCATAGTTATGCACTTGGTAATGTTAACTTCTTTTTCCCAAATAAAATCCGTTTAAACAAAAAGGTTATTGTCGGCCGTACGTTGAATTTACTTAAACAGGCAGCGGAAGAATACGGATGGCTGGAATATTCTACGGATTGGAGAGAAGTTATTCTTCGTGACGATATTGATGTTGTCTGCATTGCCACGCCAACATCTTCTCATAAAGAAATCGCAATTGAGGCTGCAAAAGCGGGAAAACATGTGCTGTGTGAAAAGCCGCTTGGGATGAATGCTGAGGAAGCGAGACAGATGTGGATCGCAGTTAAGGATGTTGAAATTGTGCATATGGTGGGGCATAATTACCGCAGAGTGCCGGCTATAGCCCTTGCCAAAAAGCTCATAGACGAGGGGAAACTTGGCAATATTTATCATTTCCGAGGATGCTACTTGCAGGATTGGTTAGCAGATCCTCGGGCGCCTATGAGTTGGAGGTTGGATAAAGAAATTGCAGGTTCAGGCGCACATGGCGATCTAAACGCACACTTAATAGATTTGGCCCGTTATTTGGTCGGCGAGATGGACCAAGTCATCGGGGTAGAAAAAACTTTTGTCCATCAGCGTGGAGAAGGAAATAGCCAAGCTAATGTGACCGTTGATGACAGTACAGCCTTCCTTGCCAAGTTTGCCAACGGAGCAACAGGGACGTTTGAAGCTTCTCGGATGGCGAGCGGACGCAAAAATCATAATTCCCTGGAGATCAATGGCAGCAAGGGTTCGCTATTCTTCGATTTTGAGCATATGAATGAACTGGGGTTCTGGTCAAAAGAGGATGAACTTGAGGTTCAGGGCTTTCGTAAAATTATAGTCACGGAGGATACCCATCCGTATATGAAGGCATGGTGGCCGGCCGGCCATCTTCTTGGTTATCAGAATACATTTGTGAATCAGTATGCTGATTTTATTCATGCAATTATCAATAAAACTAAGGTAGAGCCTAATTTTTATGATGGCTGGATGTGCAATCAGGTACTAGATTCAGTAAGCACTTCAATAGATACGTTAACCTGGGAAAAGATAAGAGGGAGCTGACTTATATGAACGACACGTATGAATCTGCTTTACAATATGTGAATACGAACTCGAGACCATCGGAGCTTAAGATTACGGATATGCGATTTGTAGATATCGCTGGCGCACCGATGCACTGCACGCTTGTCAAAATTTATACAAACCAAGGAATCACAGGAATTGGCGAGCTCAGAGACTTTGGCAGCCGGACCTATGCAGCTATGTTGAAAGGGAGGCTGCTGGGTGAAAACCCTTGTAACGTGGATAAATTATTTCGGCGAATCAAACAGTTCATGGGACCGGCCAGACAAGCCGGTGGTGTAGCCGGTATTGAGATTGCGTTATGGGATCTCGCTGGAAAAGCCTTTGGCTTACCTGTATATCAAATGCTTGGCGGTAAATTCAGAGACGAGGTACGCATGTATTGCGATCTAGGCGTTAACACGCCAGGCGTGAAGAATGACGGCTACTCTATGGCAAGAAGATTAAAGAAATTCGCTGATGAAGATGGATATACAATGGTCAAGGCTGTCCTGGGTGTTGAAACTTTGCAAAATCTGTATCCGAACGAAGATCTGATTTCTGCTCCTGGCAATTACGTCGATGAGTATCTGAAAGCCGCTCATTATAATTTTGATTTTATTAAAAATCGGCGCGACACACCTTACAGTTCGGAATTCCAGCTTCGCAATCGTGCTTATGATATTGTGAATACGGAGTCGCCATACATCATGTATCGCATGACGGAGCGCGGTTTGGACCGCTATGAAGAACAAGTAGCGCATATGCGCGAAGTGCTTGGTTATAAAATGCCTTTGGCTATTGACCATTTAGGGTATTTGAACGTGGAGGATGCAGCACGTCTGCTTCGCCGTTTGGAGAAATATAATTTATTATGGGCAGAAGATATGCTGCCATGCACGTATACAGAGGAATATAAGCGCTTGAGTCAAATGACAACGACACCTCTCGCTGCTGGCGAAGATTTCTCGACACTTGAGAGCTTTGAGAGCTTAATAACGAATCGTGCAGTTCCGATTATTCATCCTGATATTTGCTCCTCAGGCATATATGAAACGAAAAAAATCGGCGATTTGGCACAGCGTTATCACGTCGGTATGGCCATGCATATGTGCGAGACGCCGGTTGCTGCTTTGGCTACTGCGCATATGGGGGTTGCAACTGAAAATTGTATGGCTATGGAATTCAATGCACCTGATGTACCTTGGTGGAATGATATCATAACTGGTTTTGGTGGCAAAGTGATACAAAACGGGTTCATTAAGGTAAATGATAAGCCAGGACTCGGCTTCGATGATCTAAACGATGAAGTGTTAAAGCAACATTTGATGCCAGGCTTCCCGGATATGTGGGCGCCAACGACTCAGTGGGACACCGAATACTCGAATGACCGATTGTTCAGCTAGCGGATAGATTTATGGAAAGGCAGATGCAAGTCTTAGACTCACACTGCCTTTTTCCTGTTTTATAAGGCTATTTGAAGCTCTGATGCCAGACCGCGTATATAACCGGCTGCTTCCTGATACGCTTCGTTGGTCTTTAAATGCTCAATCGTTAGTGCAATGTCGGGATGAAGCTTATTCAGCTCCGAGAGGAGTACTCGATAATCCAGATTGCCCTGCCCGGGAAGCACTTCATCAAAATGAAGCGTTAAGTGATCGCGAAGCACAATGTCTTTAGCATGGCAATTGCGAATATAAGGTCCGAGCTTTGAGAAAAAGTCCCGAATAAGCTCACCGGTCCGGTAATAAATACGCGGGCTGATGACGATATTGACCGGATCGAAATGCACACCGAAGCCCTTTCGGTCTATCGCTTTGATTAAAGCCAGATAGCTATCAGCGGAATCAGGAAAGATCCAGGGCATCATTTCCAACGCGTAGACCGTTCGCTCAGGCTTTACTGCATCGATGATTTCTCGTGTCGTTTCTACAATAAGATCAAAGGTAGCTGTGCTGAAATTATCAGGGTCTGGTCCATCCCATTTAAGTCCCCGAGATCCAGCTATATTGACACAGCACTGTGCACCAATGTGCTCTGCCAGCTCCAATCGTTGAATACAGTAAGAAATAGCTTGCTTGCGCTGTTCTTCATCACGGCTTAGAGGGTTGCTCCAGGCTCCGACTTCGGAAATCTTAATATCATAAAGATTTGCTTGCTTAACGTAATCCTCCAGATCTTTTTGTTCTGCTTCGGTTCGAATAGGGAATGGGGTTGCTCGAAAGCCGGCTTCCTTGAGGGCGAGTGCCCAATTTTCCGGATTTTGCTGTTCAACAAATACTTGTCCGCCAATGCGCATTAGGATCCCATCTTTCTTTAAGAAGTTGTGAGTGAGAAAATTTGTGGAATGCATAAAGTATAGCATGAACACGTGTTTATACAAGCATTCAAGATCGAGAGCTTTCATGCTAATATTTTTTATTGTAGAAAGGATATTTGCCAATATGTCATCCCTGATACCAAATCCCGTTATTGCACAAATTGCAATCCTCGTTAACGATATCGACAAGGTGAGTCAAGCTTATGCTAATTTTTTTGGAGTGGAGAAACCGCCCATTAAAATCACAGATACTGCGGACAAGACACAAGTGGAATATCAAGGTAAATCAACGCAAGCCCGAATCAAAATGGCATTTTTCCAAATGAGTAATCTTCAATTAGAACTGATTGAGCCTGATGAACACCCTAGCACATGGAGGGATCATTTGAATAAGTATGGCGAAGGTCCGCATCATATTGCGTTTATGGTTGAGGGCATGAAGGAAAAAATAAGCCTCTTTGAAAGCAATGCCTTTCCACTTCAGCAGAAAGGCGAGTATACGGGTGGACGTTATGCTTATTTTAATACAATGAACGAGCTGAAAGTTGTGATCGAGCTTCTGGAGAATGATAGGAATGAAGCGTGAGTTATACTTAAAATAACAGATTCCAGGAGGAACTGACTTGAATGTTTTAATTACCGGTGCAAACCGCGGGCTTGGCCTTGCGATTACAACGGAGGCGCTGGAGCGAGGCCATCATGTTATAGCGGGTGTTCGAAGCTTGCGATCGAATATCGACGCCTTGTCCTCGTTAGCAACTCGACATGGGAAGCAGCTTGAGGTTGTTGAGTTGGATGTAACCAACGAAGAAGGTATTGCAGAGCTTGCCGGACGATACAAGCGCGAGGGGAGATCGCTTGGGGCTATTATCAATAATGCTGCAATTCTGGTTGCACGTAAAGAGCGGATCGAAGGCCTTCAAATTGAAGATATGGAACGGACGATGGATATTAACCTTTATGGTCCGATGCGAGTAGTCAAGCACTTTCTTCCTCTGGTCACAGAAGCTAAGGCTGCAGTCATAAATATTTCATCCGAAGCAGGAAGTATTACGAATGCTTATGGGGGTGATTATCCGTATGGTCTGTCCAAAGCGGGTCTCAATATGTTCACCCAACAGCTGAAATCATACGTCAAGGATAGGAATATCCTGGTGTTGAGCATTCATCCGGGCTGGATGATGACCGATATGGGCGGGGAAGCTGCGCATAATGATCCTCGCATCAGTGCGAAAGGTATTGTTGATCAGATGGAACGGCGCATCTTTTCAGAGAACTCATTTCCATTTGTTGATTACCTTGGTAATACAATGCCAACTTAAGTAGAAGGAAAGGCAGGATGATTTATGAATACGTTGAAAAAACCGCGAGAAGCTATAGATCGACGTGTTTTCAGTTTTCTGGAAACCATAGATGTCGAGTCGGGAGAACGGCAAGTTCTTGAACAATTCGATTACTGTATAGAAGCTCCAAACTGGAGCTCGGACGGAAAGCGTCTCATCTATAATGCGCAAGGCTTGCTTTATGAATTCGATCTGGCTTCCGGGTCAAGCACTGTTATTGAGTCCGGCTATGCCAATCAATGTAACAATGATCATGTTCTGTCACCCGACAGTTCGTATGTTGCCGTTAGCCACGATACACACGAGGACGGTCAGTCGCGGATCTATGTACTACCGATTGAAGGGGGTCATCCCATTTTAATTACTGCGATGGCGCCAAGCTATTTGCACGGCTGGTCACCGGATGGGCTTACGCTAACCTACTGTGCTGAGAGAAACGGGCAGTACGATATATATACGATTCCAGCTCAAGGCGGGATTGAGCGTCAATTAACGGATACGCCAGGTCTGGACGATGGACCGGAGTATTCCCCCGATGGTCAGTATATCTGGTTTAATTCTACACGGAGTGGACTTATGCAGGTCTGGAGAATGAGGATTGACGGCAGTGAACAAACGATGATGACATTCGACGAGCAAAGCAACAATTGGTTCCCTCACGTGTCACCGGACGGGGCTACTGTTGTATATCTATCCTACCGAAAGGATGATGTCGAAGCCAATAAACATCCGGCGAACAAGCATGTCGAGCTGCGAATTATGCCGAGTGTAGGAGGCCCCAGCAGGATAATTGCTAATCTGTTCGGAGGGCAGGGCACTATCAATGTCAATTCCTGGTCACCTGACAGTCGGAAGGTGGCGTTTGTCAGCTACAAGCTCAAGGACTGATCAAAATATTGTGCTATAATTTCATAGAGTGTTACACATCATATATGGACATCCGTTTTTGATAAACGGAAATGTCCATTTTTTTTATGAAAAAAAGATGGGGGTGAATGAGGTAATAGGCACATATTTTCATGTATTCTGTCCTGATTGTTTGTCCTCGTCGCCTATCGAACAGGATGACATCGAATGTCAAACCGTGTACATCGAGTCTGGAGACATCGTTTCGAATGATTTATTGGGGCAAATCTGGAATAATAAACTTCTGGGTCAGAGTGCTCCTATCACGTTGAAATGTTCATAGCAAAAACCTTGGTATATCCGGTTTCCGACGAGAGGAACTTGATCAATGCTTCAATGCGTTTGGCCAAGTCAATGATTATCGGGGCTATCCTTTTAAGGTTTCCTTTACCGACTTTTCCCGCCTGTTCGTATCCAATGTATTACCTTTCATAATACCAGCAATGACTAGCATGACTAACCCATTAATGATGAAAACGGTCGTAATTGAGAACAAGTTGGCAAGAAAGCCGCCTAATAAAGGTCCAATCATCATTCCAACCTGCATCGATGATTGGTTCAAGCTGAAGGCACGGCCCCGAAAGCTTGGTTCCGTCACCTTGACAATTAATGCGTTGAGTGATGGGTACACAGCAGCAAAAAATAAGCCATAAGTAAAACGCAATATCCCAAAGCTAATAAGATTATGCAGCATAATTTGCACGATATTACCAAGACCGCCACCAATAAGACCAATCATTAGTACCTTCTCATATCCGACTTTCGTTCCGAGCTTTCCCCAACGTGGTGCTGCAATTAGCGCTGCCACTCCAACGGAAGAGAATATAATGCCAGCACTGAGCGATGCCGATTGATTCGATGCTCCTAACTGGATTACATAAATCGTCAGTAGCGGTTCCAGCAGCATGACGGACATTGAGGTCATCATCACCACCCCGAGCACCATAACCAGCCTGTTATTCGCCAATGCTGACTTCAGGTCATGGATTACCGAAATTCGCGTGGATGATCGTTCGAACTTCTCCTCCCTGGTCCAGATCCAAGCAATGAGAAAAGCAACCAGGATCGCGCTCCCTGAGAACAGGAAGGATTCGCGGTTCCCGATCCAGTGGCTCACGAGCCCGCCGATCAAGGGACCGAGAATCGACCCCGCTGCACTGGCAGTAGTCATTATGCCTAACGCATATCCGACATTTTTCTCGGGCGTATTGGTAGCGATCATCGCAATAGCGGAGGGAACGAATCCTCCGAACAGCCCTTGCAGCAACCTAATGACCAGTAACTGGTAAGGATTGACTACAAAGAAAGAGGCAAAATGCAGAATCATTAAACAAAATCCCGAGCGAAGTAGCGTTTGTTTACGTCCATACTTATCTGCTAGTGCCCCCCAGAACGGGGCGGTTACAGCACTGGCAAAAAAGCTAATGGCAAAAATCGTCCCTGCCCATGTTTCCAAATGATCCTCCACTCCAAGCTCATCATGAAGGAAAATAGGCATAAAGGGGACAATCATGGAATAGGCCATGCTAACAAAAAATACACTGGCCCATAAAATATAAAGATTACGCTTCCATGGATAATTCATGAAGGGTTTCCTTTCCAAGTTCAGTTTATAACATCCAGCGCCCAGGACTGCGCTGGGTAGTTTCTTTTTATTTATTTCATTAACCTTCTATCTCATTAAATCATAAGCTATCGCTAATGGGTCGTATACAGACATTTATTGCTTTGCACCAATAATCGTATTTGCACAGCAAGTTTAAAGGGGATATTTAACATGTGGAGAATATCCTGCCCCCGCCATATATCCGCATTTTGAATTTTTTGCCGGAGCGCATGTTTTTGAATTGGCACTCGCCGTTCTTTTGCTCCTTTTCTAGGGTGGACCTGTAGTTCCTTCTCCTTGAGGTTTACATCCTCAACGTTTAACTCCAAGTCCACGGAGCCGTTGGGATGTTCGCTAACCAGCAATCTTAAATTTATAGTCAACGGAGAAACGGTCTCGATATCTGTTTCTGAGGCACAAGACGAGATCAAGCATGTTCCCACAAAAGAAGAAAATATGGGGCTTCTGAAGAACGAGGAAGACAAGCATAAACGTAGCATTTTTGTCGGTCTTGCTATAGCTGTTTCGGTTGCCTAAAATTCCTTGGTGAGTTTCATACCTGTGAAGACGAGGGAGTAAGTCTTTGCGGAGCGCACGCACCGCTTTTTTCAGCGATTTGTCCTTGGGTTGTGCTTGCAGTCGTTCTTCCAATTGTTGGACGGCAATCTCTAATTTTTCACTTGTGATCTCTGACATTTCGCCAAGTTCGCTTAGTTCTTGGCTGGCGTGTGACCGTTCTTCTTGATTCTCGGGCTTCTTCAATGGTGGCAAACCGTGTCTGTACTTTCTCCTGGAGTTTGGCCTTGTGCTTCACGATAGCTTTACCCCAAACAAACGTATACCGATTAGCATTCGCTTCGATTTTGGTGCCGTCAACAAAGTAGTGTTTTGACGGGATGCGTACAAGCGCTGAGTGCAAGCGTAAATGATCACTTTCGTGAGCATCTTAGGATGGTAGGTGTCTCGCCCACCACCTGGATAAGCGGCAACGAAGATGGCGTCGTCTAGACGATTTATTGCTGTATTCACAACTCGAACGAGGTGATTTTGGGGAATATCTTATTCCAGATCTATTGGCAGCATAAGTTGATCCATGGTATATTGAATGTACAAAGAAACCGTTCCTTTCGTAAATGGTGGGTCGCACTTCCATTTTACCAAAGAACGGTTTCTTTTTGTTTGACGAAATTGCAAAGAGGATGTCCCTCGCCATTTTCATGGCCTTTGGGACACCCTCTTTTTGCGTTCAAGCACATATGTGCAAGCACTTAAAATTATTTGACGTAAAGAGATGGTGTTGGATAAAATAGAGTTCCCTTCATTAATTTTGCATTTCCATTTAATAGATTATAGTATTTCAAATTTCAAGTGGAAGGATCAGATCCATACCTTGTTCAATAATCGCTTTTTTTCCAAAAAAAGTTTTTCCCATCGGCTAGTGTTGAATTTATCGGTTATTATTATGCTGACCTTTTGTTTGAGTGGGTATGTGTCTTATAAGATTCATCTTAAGCTGTTTACCTCAGAACTCAGTAAGCAGTTTTATAAAGCAAACGAGCAGGCGGCCGCACGGCTTGATTTGCAGATTCGGGATATTTATCGCCTGTCTAACTACATCGTGTTCCATCCTTACGTACAGGAAGTATTGCAGCGCTCAGCTTTATCGAAGGTCCGGGAGTCGTACACACAATTATCAGATCAGGATGAATTAAATCGGTTGTTGAATCAGGTGAAGAACGATGAGCCTAAGCTGTATTCGATGTATTTGTTCGATTTGCAGGATAACGGATTTTATTTCAGTGGTCCCTCCACTGTGCTTTTGCCACTTGATAAAGAGGTATACAATTCGGTCAAACTCAAACTGCAGAGCACGTCAGGGGATTTGGTCTGGTTCCCCATGCAATTACCAAGCTTGGTTGAAACTTCTGGTTACCGAAATATGATATTGGCGGCGCGTTATATGAAATCCAAAGATTTGGAGATTTACGGGGTTATGGTCATGTTGTTCGATCAGTCGCTATTTTCCGAGGATTTGCAAGGCTTAATTAACACCGAGAACGCCAATGTGTTTTTATACGATAAGCAGGACCGCCTTGTTTATACCGATATTGCCAAGCCGCTGGATCTACTCCCATTATCCGCCTTGGATGCGGAGACGGTGGTTGAGGATCAAGGAGAATCCTATCTCTATGCCAAAAGCCGATCCAATCAAGTTGACTTCAAACTGGTCAGCCGCGTCTCCTTAAGTGATATTCGAGATAAGAGCGAAATTATTTTTCAGATTGCCATTTACTTGGGTTTACTTAGTTTGCTGCTGTCAGCGATTTTGGTTACGGTTGCAGGCCAAAGGCTGTTGAAGCCGCTTAAGCAGTTGATTCTGGGGATGAGGCGCGTTAAAGAGGGTGACTTTACGACGCAAATCGAGATTAAGACTGAGGATGAGCTTGCTTACATGGGTCAAGTATTTAACGGGATGGCAACGAATATTAACGCATTGATCAAAGAGGTTTACGAGCGTGAGCTTAGTGAACGGGAAGCTGAGCTAACAGCGCTTCAAGCGCAATTAAACCCGCATTTTCTGTACAACACTCTGGATACGATCTATTGGAAATTGTATTTGCGGGATGACCGGGAAACAGCTGAGCTTGTAGTGTCACTGTCTGAGATGCTGCGTTATGCGCTGGAACCAGCAAGGACACAAACTACGTTAGGTGAAGAAATCCATCAGGTGCGTAACTACCTGGCCATACAGTCAGCGCGTTTCAGTGAGGATCTGGAGACAATCATCCAAATTGATAAAGAGGTGGAAACATGCCAGATCGCTCGCCTGCTGCTGCAACCCTTGGTAGAAAATGTTTTTATCCATGCTTTTGCAGACAAGCTGAATGGACGTGTGTTACTAATTAAAGCTTATAGGCGAATGGCAAATGCTTCAAGTTCGGACGGGGAAAATTTGGAAACTGATATTATGCTGCAAGCCGCGGTGCACAATCCCGATATGCTCGTTATTGAAATCATTGATAACGGATGCGGGATAGATGAGGGGCAGCTTGCCGTGATACGGGAAGCAATCGAGGTAGATTCCAAACCGGACACACAGGACCATCAGCGAGAGGATCGCCCTCAGAAGCGAAATCGTGTAGGGGTGCGAAGTGTACTACGGCGGATCGACTTAATCTATGGTAGCCCGTATCGTGCGGAAATTCGTTCGATTATTGGTCAGGGTACTACGGTAACCTTGCTGCTGCCTTGCGATACGCTTCAACCAATAGAGACGGCTAGAGGAGGAGAACGAGATGAAGGGAACGTTGCTGATCGTTGACGATGAGCCACTGATTCGTAAAGGTTTGCGTAAGCTGGTCGAGAGTAACGCATTACATTGGGAGATTGTCGGCGAAGCGAGTAATGGGCAGGAAGCGATCGTTAAGCTTGGCGACCATGCGCCAGATCTGGTGCTGACCGACATTCGAATGCCTGGATTGGACGGTATTCAACTGGCTGAATATATTCACCGTAATAGACCGAATACAGCAGTCATTATATTGACCGGGCACAGAGATTTTGAATATGCACAAGCTGCACTTCGGTTTGGGGTGAAAGATTTCCTGTTGAAGCCTTGCCCGGAAAAGGAAGTATGCCGTATCCTGACTGAGGTGTATGAGCTGCTTTACGCACGGCTGCAAGCAAGAGATATGCAAAACGAGGAAAGGCGCCGCATGGAGGAGAATGTGCTTCGTTCGCAAATGCTGCAGCTTCCTGTCCCGCAAACGGACGCGGAGCGACTAACAGAGGCATATAACGGGATGGATGCTTGGTGTGTGTGCGTCATTACATATTTTCCCGAATCAAAAGCGTATCGACCCGAGGACTTGAAGCTTCTGCAGTTTTCGATTATGAATATTATGCAGGAATTGTTCGAGCAATCCGGGCTGCAGGGACGTATCGTATCCGTACAAGTGAACCAGTTCGTGCTGCTATTGAACCCGTCCCAGTCAGCTCATTCCTTCTTCTCCCAGCTGGTTACGATCATAGAAGAGCTGCTGGCGATTCCTTTATTCACTCATTACTCAGGTCGCTTGGATAATATGGGAGCCCTGCATCAAATGTACCAGGAAGGCTTAGAGGCTTACGAGAAAGCGCATCCTTCGTCTTCGCTGCAGCGTTTCACCTATAAACAGGAGGAAAGAATGAGCACTGCTGCTATAGAGGGCAACCTGGATTTAAACTACAGCAGCATCAAAACCATATTAAATGAAGTGATGTCGTTCATTCTGTTGGGCAAATCTAGCGAGCTGCAGCAGTATGCAGCTTCTCTTGTCCTAGCTTTGCAAGACAAGCCCATTGCCGAAATGAAGTTGGAGGCGCTGACGATTGCCAGCGCCTTTCAGGAAACCGAACGAAGAGAGCTCGGTGTTTCCTTGGTACAGGAGGACTTTGCGGCAAGAGTCAGCGAGTTGCACCCGCTACAGCAACCTGCTGCCATCATGGCTTGGACAGAGAAGCAAATTGAACGCTTCTTTGCCGAGTGGAGCCGCTGGTTGATGCTTAATAACGATAACCTGATTGGGCGGGCGATCCGTTTCATTGAGCAGCATTATATGGATGAATGCACGCTTGCCCAAGCTGCTGAGCACGTACATTTGAGCTTGACGTATTTCAGCAATTTGTTTAAGAAGGATACGGGTGAGAGCTTCACGAATTACTTGACGAAGGTAAGAGTCGACAAGGCCAAGATGCTGCTGCGTAATACGGGTATGAAAATTGCTGAAATCGCCGAAGCGGTCGGTTACGCAGACCCGAATTATTTTGCTGCTGTATTTAAGCAAACGACGAAGCAATCACCCAGCGAGTTCCGTAAAGGTTTGTAGGAGTAACACTCCCTTGCACAGCATGTTCGACTAAATAACCTCTGTTCAGCTCATAGAACAGGGGTTATTTGCATTTTGCAGGATGATTGTAGAGACGATTTGAAAAGATCGAAGATATTCAAAGAAACATCGTAAGTTATTCAAGGTAATACCGGCAGCCTTTTCTTATAATTAGAGCAAGCTTAAGTTTTCAGTTAGCCAAAAGAAGGAAGGAACGAGTGTACATGCACCAACAACTAGATCATACAAGTAGGATTCGATCGGATCCAGCCAGGAAACCGAGCGAAGCTATCAATCGGAGCCGCAGATGGAAGTCCAACCTTCCTTTGCTGCTGATGTTTATACCGGGAATGCTCTATTATGTCATTTTCAAGTATGTGCCGATGGGCGGTTTGATCATTGCTTTTAAGGATTACAATTTTTTTGACGGTGTATTCGGGAGCCCATGGGTCGGTTGGAAAAATTTCGAAACCTTGTTTAGCCAAACAACTACAGTGCGAATTATTCGCAACACGTTAGTTTTGAGTAGCTTAAGCATATTTATCGGGTTCCCGTTTCCTATCCTGCTGGCAATTTTGCTGAATGAAGTAAGGAAAACCTGGTTTAAACGTGCTGTGCAAACGATTGTCTATTTACCGCATTTTTTTTCCTGGGTCATCATCGGGGGTTTTGTAGTCACCCTGTTTTCCGTAGAATCGGGGACCATTAACCATTGGATTGAAGCATGGTTCGGCAAGCCCTTTCCTTTCCTATATGATGCTACTTCATGGATTACTGTCTATGTAGGATCGGGAATATGGAAAGAGATGGGCTTCAGCGCGATTATTTACTTGGCAGCCTTGACGACGATTGACCCGGCATTATATGAATCGGCCAGCATCGATGGAGCGAGCAAGTGGAGGCAAATCTGGCATATTACAATACCAGGTATCAGCACGACGATTGTGCTTATGTTCATTTTAGCTATGGGAAGAATTATGGAGGTCGGCTTTGATCATATTTATGTCCTACAAAATGCTGTGGTGTCCGAAGTAGCTGATGTCATCAGCACCTATATGTACCGGGTAGGACTGCAGGGAGCGCAGTTTAGTGCGACAGCAGCAATGGGATTTTTTGAGTCGTTGATTGGATTGATTCTTGTTCTTGCGGCCAATGCGATTGCACGTAAATTCGGCAGCGGCCTTTGGTAGGGAGGGGTACAGAGTTGAAAAGCACACGGAGTGAAAAATTGTTTTATAGTTTCAATTATATTGTACTTACGATAGTCGGACTAAGCTGTTTGTTTCCTTTACTGCATATTATCGCACTGTCATTTAGTGATATTCAGGAGATTGCGTCCGGTAGGGTGTCGATTTATCCGATAGGCTGGAATACAGATTCATTCTCTGCGCTGATGAAAGGGACAAGAGTGGTGGAGGCCTTTCAGAATAGTGTAATATTGACACTGGTCGGAGTAACACTCAGTATGATTGCGACAATTGTTACAGCTTATCCGCTCTCACGGCGTATATTTATAGCTCGTAGGTTTTTCACACTTGCTGCTGTATTTACGATGTTGTTTACTGGGGGCTTGATTCCTACCTACCTCTTAGTGAAATCTCTTGGATTGATAAATTCTTACTGGGCGATTTGGCTGCCAGGGTTATTAAGTACGTACAATATGCTGGTCATGCGGACTTTCTTTGAGAATATTCCCGAGGAGGTAGAAGAGGCTGCAAGGATCGATGGCTGTGGTGAAATGCGCTTGCTTTTACAAATATTTTTGCCGCTTTCCATGCCTGTTATAGCTACGTTAGTATTATTTTATGGAGTTGGATACTGGAACAGCTTCATGAATGTGTTGATATATATGAACCAGACCGATAAATACAATTTAACGGTGCTTATCCAGCAAATGATTCAGAGCCAATCGCTGCTTCAGGAACTAGTCAGTGAAGGTGAACCCGTCCAAGTTGTGCCGGAATCATTGAAGGCGGCAGGTATTCTAGTTATGGTCATTCCAATGCTGGTCGTCTATCCGTTCCTTCAAAAGTACTTTGTTAAAGGGGTTATGCTGGGTTCCGTGAAGGGCTGATACCTAGATCATGTGATAACATTTCGAAAGGGGTTAACAAATATGGAAAAGAAAAAAATGTGGGTTGCTTCGATGGCAGTGGTGTTGGCGAGCGGTACGCTTCTTGCGGCGTGTTCATCGAAGGAGGGGAATGGAACCGGGCAACAAGCGGCTGAGGTGAAGAAGGATATTACAGTTTCTGTTTATGACCGGGGTAACGTGGCGCAAGATGAAGGGACAATAGAAAATAATCGTTGGACCAAATGGATTAATGAGAAAGGACCGGCGAATGTAAAATTCGTAGCCATACCTCGGACAAACTCCCAGGAAAAAATCAATGTCTTGTTTGCATCGGGAAGTGCGCCTGATTTGTTGTTCGAATACGCTCCTAATATTAAGAATCCGTTGTATGACCAGAAGCAGCTGATGCCGCTGGATTCGTTGATTGAAAATTCTAGTGTTGATTATAAAAAGCTTTTGCAGGAGAATCCTGTTTTGAAAAAAGCGGGCACCAAGGCAGACGGGAAATTGTACGAATTCGGCCGTCTTAATTGGGTGGAGCCTATTCGTGGATTAATCATCCGGACGGATTGGCTTAAAAAGTTGAATTTGGAGATGCCGAAAACTACGGAGGACTTATATAAAGTTGCAAAAGCGTTTGCAGAACAAGATCCGGATGGGAACGGGAAAAAGGACTCCTATGGCATTGCACTCAGCTCAAGCTCAGAGGCAACGATCAATCAAATATTCCAAGCTTCTCAGAAGTGGGATGTGAAGGATGGGCAATTGGGAATCAATTGGGAGCAAAGTAAAGATTTAAACGCGTTCAAGAAGAAATTGTATGATGAGGGGATTATCGATAAGGATTTTATTAACGATAAGAACGGCGCTAAAGCAAAGCAGGATTTCATTAATGGGAAAGTAGGAATTTATCCGTTCTTAGGCGTAAACTCAACAGATATGATCCTCAGTATGATCGATCCGTTAAAGAAGAATGTAGCTACAGCGACTGTTGCTTATATGCCTTATCCGAAAAGTCCTTTTGGCCAGTTTATTCCGACTCTTCAAAATCCAATTCAAATGACTGCGGTGGTCAATGCAACAGCAAAGAACCCGGATGCCGTTATGAAGTATGTCGATTTCATTAGCCGTAATACCACACTGGATACGCTTACCAATGGAAATGAAGGGGAGCACCATAAGGTCGTGGATGGATGCTTAGAGGTCATTGATAAAGACAAAATGAAGAAGCAGGTAAGCGATGTAACTGGCGATATGAGAATGCTGGAAAACAGTGGATTACGCTTTGATAAATGCTCTATTCCGATTGTGAAGTATAAGAGCGATCCAAGAAAACAGGAATACCAGGACTTTTATCAATCACTCCGCGATACCTACTTAACCTTTGATAAACCGTATGCTGAATTGACCCATTCTGAACATATGCCCCAGCCCCCTAAGGAGCTTGCGCTTATTCAAACTAACGCGGACAAAGCGATTTCTGATATCTGGACGAAAGCGCTGGTTAGCGGAGAGAAATATACGATCGATCAAGCACTGAAGGATGCTAAGGATGCCTGGGAGAAAGCGGGAGGCAAACAGGTCGAGGATTGGTATAAAAACTGGTACATCAATGAGAAGGATAAAGCGGTTCTTGCCAAGGATATCATTGAAGTGGCCAAGAAGCAGGATGAACAGTACAAGAAGCTATTGAAGGAACTGAAATAAGAATATTCGAAAAGCTTGTCTGGCTGGCACCATATTGAATGTGAAATTATAGGAGGATGCTTAATGGAATGCAGGCCCATTCGTGAGTGGTTATATGCCGGTCCGTTTGATAAAGATGTATCTCACCTGTATGAAGATAATTATATAGTACCTGTGGAGCCCTACCTTCCTATGATCGAGGAAGCTTGCCAAATCATGAATGGATTGGCGCCCGCTGAGGGGGAATCTGTGGTTTTCTTGGAGCAAGAGTCCATGTGGAGCTTCGCCAGAACAGGCCCATCCGAGAAAAAAATGACTTGGGCGCGGTATGGTACACATGCCCGCCTGCTAGTTACATACGCATATAGCCGACTTATCGTACTGCAATCAGGTATTTACCGCTGTAGACTATGGCTTTATGGGAGCGCAGCGATGATGCTGAACGGTGAAATCATATTTACACATCAAAGCGTTGGAAGGGTGGACGAAGAGTTTGTCTTAGATATCCATTTGCAGGAAGGGGATAACGAATGCTTATTGATGCTGGCCAATGTCCACCTCCATTGCACAAATTCGTTCAGCCTCACGATTGAATCCGAGGGGATACAAGCCTATGTACCACTTCTATTGGGGAATGAGGGGCGTACTGAGCTTGAAGAGGATTTAGGGGGCTTTTACTTGGCGAGCCCCGTTATCCAAGGCGAAGATTCAATAACCGTTCAATGGGACCGGCCTGTAGCAAGTAAAGGAACATTCATTTTTACGGTGCATCGTGGAAACAGTGGAGTGTCCAAGGGCGTCATTATCGAGATTGCCACAATGCTGGATGAACACCAACGATCCCTGCGACTGGCCTCATATGATGAGCTTCCCGCTGGTGGGCAATATTTGATTACGGTTGACTACCGTTCTGAGCAATCCATGCAATCCGGGCTAGTGACAGGGATTACCCTTCAAGTCATCTATGTTGATTATTTTGCTGAGATGGTGCCCTCAGGGAATTATAAAGAGCGCCAGCGTTATTTGCTGGAGCAGACAGGTCAGCTGCAGCTTGCCGAAATACCGGAACCTGCCTTGTACGGTATTTATCGGGAGCTGTCCAGGCTTGAATCAGGAATGGATAATGAAGTGGATGTGCAGTCCATACGCAAGACCCTATCGTATATCAACGAAAGGTATGATTGTGCTGACTTTGCCATGCACGGACTTCTTCGCATATATTATAAGCACCGCACTAATCCCATCTTGCCGAATGAGTTGAAAGAGGAGATGAAAGCCTGTATTCTTGGTTTTAAATATTGGGTGGATGAGCCGGGCAAATCGCTGATGTTCACCCGATCGGAGAATCACGAAATCTTATTTTTCAGTGCCGAATATTTGGCTGGACTGCTGTTTCCGGCAGATAACTTCACAAACAGCAATCAAAATGGCTTGTTTCATGCATTAAAGGGGCGGTTAAATGCCGAACGATGGATCAAGGAGAAGGGCATGTACGGATTCACTGAATGGCATTCCAATACTTATTACGAGGAAGATTTGCTGGCCATGCTCAACCTGTTCGATTTCTCCGAAGAAAACAGCCCTATACGGATTTTAGCCAAACAGCTCATAGATTTGATTCTTGCGTTCATTTCTTCCCACAGCTATCAAGGAATTATGGGTACTACGCACGGAAGATGCTACGAACAAAGCATTATATACCCTGAGTTGGAGAGTATGAGGACTATGAATTGGCTGTTATTCGGGCTTCCAAAGATAATGGTCCGAAAGCTTTCGATTGGAGCGGTCTCTCTGGCTAGCAGCTGCTATGAGCCTCTTCCCGCATGGGAGCATATTGCCTCAAGCACGGAGCCCTTGCTTACTCGAACTCGGATGGGGTTGTTTCCATCCAGCGGCATGGGAGGGGTCAATACATCGACCTTCCGTACAGAGCACTATATGGTATCCGGCTTAGTGGAGTCCAAGAAAGGCGAGTTCAGTGCTCAGGCACAAGCCGGGCAAATTTTGCTGGACGGAGGGGTCCCCGTATTTGTCTCATGCTTCGATAACAAATCCAAGACAACGAGGCCTTCTTATTGGGGCGGGCAATACCGGATGCCGAAAACCATTGCCTATCGCAATGTCCTTGTTTATATTTACCGCATTGATTCCGTGGCTGGGTTTACACATTGTTACTTTCCCACTAAACAATTTGACCAGGTGCGGGAGCACCATGGCTGGCTGTTCGGACAAAAGGGCGATGCGTATGTAGCTGTCTATTCGTTGAAGCCGTACCACGAAGTTACTGAGGGTGAATACGGCGGCAGGGAGCTTCTTTGCCTGGACAAGCAGAACATTTGGCTGTTGGAGGCGGGGAGCGTGAAGGAATGGGGAAGCTTTGATTCGTTTGCGAAATCAATAAGCGAAGCCCCAATTGAGTTGTTGGGAGAAGATATCCTATATACCTCCCCTTCAATTGGCAAGGTAGAGCTAGGTTGGGAACGTATATGCACAGTGAAGGGAATACCAGTACTCGAAGACGATTACCCGCTGATTGATAATCCTTATGCATTTGGCGAATACGGAAGCGGGATCATTAAATTGAATCTATCGGGCATAAAGAAAACGTTAAACTTTCAGTTCTAAATGAAACAAATCGGTGCCGATCTGACGGGGATTTCGCCGATGACGAACATTAGTTCTTATTACTTGGTATTTCTCGATATGCCCGATCGCCTACTTATATAAGGCTATCGGGCATTTTGAATGATGTTGAAAAGATTGAAAGGGAAGGAATCAGATATCTTATAGAAAATACCTATAGCTATATATAATATAGCTATTATTATGAATAAGACTTCTGTGGTAACATTCCAATAAATGGTATTGGAGTGATTCATATGAGAGTTACTTGTTCTGCGGGGGGATTAATCGTTAAGAACAACAAAGTGGTGCTTGTGAAGATTACATATGGTGTAAATAAGAATTATTGGATGATACCAGGGGGATTTGTTGAAGAAGGGGAAACATTTGAAGAAGCAGCAATAAGGGAAGTACAAGAAGAAACTGGGATTGTAGCTCGACCTAAAAGACTTATTGGTGTTAGAACGGGAACTAAAGAGCTTCAAAATGGAATAGAGCTAGGTATATATTTCATCTTTGAGATGGAATTGATATCCGGTGTCTTATTTGCTGATGGATCAGAGATTTCAGAAGTTCAGTATAGATCAGTTGATGAAGTACTTAAAGATTTACATGTTGTAAGTTTAACTCAGGAAATATTGCGTACATACGTAAGCGCATTGCCAAACTCTGGATTAAGCAAATTTGGGAACTCTATCCAAACGAATCATAAATACATCCATTATAATGTTTACACTTTAGCCTAGCGATACGCTAAACTGGAACAAGAGAGTTAAATAATCTAAGAGGACAAGAACATATATCCATTTGAGTCTGCGTTTTACACGGATTTTTAATTTTATGGATGGGTAGAAATCAAGGGGAACGAACGTATAATAACTACTTTCCCCCTGGTGAAGTCCCCAATAAAACGGATTCGAACTTGGGCTGATTCTGTTGGATCAGCGATTACTGACGTATTCATGAACCGTTTTCAAGAACAGATGAATTTGATTTGTAGTCAAACCAATTGAAATTTTAAATCAATGATGGAAATTTGCAACACCCTTAAGATTCTAAATCCAATTGACAGGCTGAAACCAAGAATTGCCGGTATGATTACTGAAGCTAACCTTAGTGGACTACCGATTTTCATCATTATGGCTTTTTCACGATTATATGGCTAGATGTTAATTCGAAGACGCAATTCCGCCATCATAGCCTCAGCTTGCTGTGGATCTTCATTCAGCAGCTTCCTGTATGTCAGCATCCAATTCAGCGTTACAAGCATATGATCGTATTCGTCCTTCCTGCGCTCGATCTCATTGATCTTCTGAAGAATCCATTCTATTACTTCTTGGTTCGTGCGTGCGTTCGTATCGTGATCCTGCAAAATCGTCTTCAGCTCAGCTAACGAGCAGCCGATGCCTTGAAATTTCTTAATCAGCTTTAACCGTTCAATTGCTTCGTCTGAGTAGTTGCGGTAATTATTCTTCTCTCGCTGAATATGCCTGCTGTCAAGCAAGCCTTCCTTCTCATAAAAACGAATGGTGTGGGGTGTTAAACCCATCAAGTCTCCTAATTCTTGAATTTTCATATGCAATCATACCTCCAAACGCTTGCCTTAGAGTTTACTTCATAGTTTATACTAGAGTCATATCTTCGTCAAATGCTTAAGGAGGCGTAAAACTATTATGCGTATATTCGTTACAGGTGCAGCAGGTTATATTGGTACAGCTGTTGTCCGCGAACTCATCGGTGCGGGCCATCAGGTAGTTGGTCTGACCCGTTCAGAGAGTGGTGCTCAAGTATTAGAAAGCTTGGGAGCTGAGGTGGCTCGCGGTGTTTTAGAGGATCTGGATTTACTGCGCAGCAGTGCAGCCACTTCAGACGGTGTTATTCATCTGGCATTTAACCACGATTTCTCTAATTTCGCCGCATCACTAGCAACTGATCTTCGCGCCATCGAAGCCATGGGAGAGGGGCTTGCGGGCTCCAGTAAACCACTTGTTATCACAGCTCATGCTAATGGCAAAGCATCGGAGGATGCAGCACTTTCATTTATAGAACAAGGCGTGAGAGCATTGATCGTCTCGCTTGCACCTTCCGTGCATGGAGAAGGAGATAAAGGCTTCGTGCCGCAATTAATCCGGATCGCCCAGGAAAGAGGCTCTTCGGCTTACATTGGAGACGGCACTAACCGTTGGCCAGCGATTCATCGCTTGGATGCGGCAGTTTTGTTCCGCCTCGCAGTAGAATCTGCGCCTGCAGGCTCACGACTGGATGGTGTGGACGACGAAGGCATTCCGTTCAGCGACATTGCCGGTGTCATAGGTCGTCACGTGGATGTGCCGGTAGTGAGCATCCCTCGTGAAGAGGCACAAGCGATCTTCGGTTTTCTCGGCATGGTCGCGTCGCTTGACTTAGCAAGATCAAGTGAAGGGACGAAGGAGCTGCTCGGCTGGAAGCCTGTCCAACATGGGCTTCTCGCAGATCTGGAGCAAGGACATTATTTCACAAAATAGCGTTAGATAAATGGAAGAAGGTCACAAAAAATAACCATCGCATCTTCGCGATTCGCAAGGAAATTGGAAGGAAGGAAATGAGAATGAGATAAAGTTCTTGTCATCCGAAAATACGACGGAGAACGATAGTCGAGGAGCATGCCGCGTGGCAGCTCCTCGTTTTTTTATTAAAGTAACGGGCAGAATGATGCGGTTCTGAAAGCGTTAAGCGAAAGTTAGGCTCTGGAAGGAAAAAACGTTAACGCGATATACTTCCAGAAGCTGGCTCCTATTGCGCCAAAGACGGATTTCGACGCTCAAGCTGATACGATTACCCGTAGAGATCCCGTTAATATCGGTCTGGGTAAAATAGATGTGAACAGCGCATTGCGTAAGGCAGAGGATGATATTAACAAGTACATCGACGCTGAAATGAAGAAATACGCGATGAAGCCGTGCCTTGGAAACTGAGATTTTTCATACCCGGTTTTGTTGCATCCTTGATTAGAACGCCTTCAACCTGTATATTGGAGGCATTGTAAGACTTAAAGGCGTTTCTGCGATACTCGCTATTAACAGCAGTGCTTGCTGGCGGTGCTAATTCTCTTCCATTAGTATCGATAACCCCTCGCCCTCTTACATTAACGTTACATGGCTGGGATAACACTGTTTTTCTTGTCGGGGCCGAATATGTATTTCGCTTTCCAAGAAGAGAAGTTTCCATTAATCGTTTAAGGATGGAAGGAAAGATACTACCTAAGCTTAAAGATTATTTTTCCATTGCCTATTCCTTACCGATATTTTTTGGGGAAGGGGATTATGATTATCCTGCACCCTTCCTTGGCTACCCCTATTTGTCTGGAGAGTTTCCAATCGGATTAACGGACATGCAACGTGCGTTATCAGCAACAACGCTCGCACAATTTTTAAAAAGCTTACATGCATTCCCTGTGAAAATTGCCCAAGAAAATGGGGTTCAACATGACCATAGAAATATGACTGATATTGCGATGCGTAAGGAAAAGATGCATACCTTCATTTCCGGCCTTGCCCTTCATTTTAATGAAGAAGAGCACCGTGTAATATCGAATTATTTGGCACAGCTCAGAACTGAAAGAGTGAAACCAAAGTGCGTATTCCTTCATGGTACCCTTCATTTTAAAAATATGCTGGTAGATGTGAATGGAAGGATTTCAGGGATTATTGACTGGGGAGATATCCATATAGGACATCCTGCTTGTGACTTGAATGTTGCGTATAGCTTTTTACCTCCGGATGCGCGTTCTGACTTTTTCAAAGAATATGGGGATGTAGATGAAGAAACAAAGATATTGGCTCGATTGATTGCCATATATATACCCATTTTGATAATGATGTAGGCAATTGATGAAAAAGATGAAAGGTTGGTTGATGAAGCAAAAACGAACATTAAACGTGCTCTCGCTGATTAAGGGGCAGATCCAACATTTTGACGGTTTTATACGCTTAGCATTAGCGGACAGGCATTCGTCACATTCCTGACAGTCTTAGCGGACGTAACAAGCCGATTTCCGACTGATTGATGACCGCTAATGAAGTTTAGTGGTCATATGTGTGGGATTACGATGGGCAGTTTAGATTAGCAATCCATAAGAAACAACCCAAGTTGAATTATGCTAAAATGTAGTTAATGTATAATGTAAATATCCTCATGAACAAAGGAGAACTGAAAATGAGAAAACTCGTTCTATTTCTGCACGCATCGCTTGACGGTTTTGTAGAAGGGCCGAACGTTGAAATGGACATTGGCTGGATTTCATACGATGCTGATTTGGAGAAACACGCGAAAGAAATTCTGAGTACTGCCGACACTGTCATTTGGGGACGTGGGACTTATCAGATGATGCACAGTTACTGGCCATCTGTGCCTTCGAACCCATCAGCTTCGCAGCATGAACGGAATCATGCCGAGTGGATCGAAAAGACAGCCAAAATCGTTTTTTCCACGACGCTGGAGAAAGTCGAATGGAACAATACCAGACTGGTGAAAGAAGATGTCGAGGAGGAGATCAAGAACCTCAAACAGCAGCCGGGCAAGGATATGGTCATCCTCGGCAGTCCAAGGTTCGCACACTACCTTATGCAGCTTGATTTAATAGATGAGTATAAAATTACGGTTTCTCCCGTCCTGATCGGCAGCGGGTTGCCGTTATTCCAAGGTCTCAAGGAGAAGATCAATCTTAAACTTATCGAAAACAAGACATTTGATTCTGGAGCCATAGGCCTCGTTTACCAGACGGTTAGATGACCTTGTCTCCTAAATTAGATTACGCTAAAACCAGCTAACATCTTGTCAACATTTTCAACCAGCTTAAACATGGTTTCTACAAGTAGGGGCGATCAGTTTTAGCGACGGGCTATGATCCCAGGAGAACGATCGATCTGCCCCGGCTACTGACTACTCATACACCACAAAAACAAAAGTGGTCAACCAGTAAAAACTGGCTGACCTCATAATACGACGGTTAACGATAGTGTAATTACCAGGGAGCAGATCGCCGAGGCAACTGCTCCCTGCTTTCATTAAAGACGGGCAGCATAGTTTAAGAATATGCGTCGCCAACATTTTGATGTTAATGGGAGCCTTTTGAAGTATACTTCTCCATCATTTTATTTAAATAATCTCGAAAGTCTTCAACATAGGTTTTGGGCTCTACGATTTCCAAATTTGTACCGAAGCTCGCTAAAAATTGAAATCCATTACTGTTTTGCGGAATATGGATTGTTGCTAATAAATAATCAGAGCTATAGTTTTCAATGCTCTTTCGACCGTACCTTTCAATGAATTGATCTTTTATGCTAGGCGAAATCAACACCTTGACTGCGACTAGTTCCGGCTGATAACTTGCTTCCTGCTCTTGTTCCAATAAATCATCTCTTGGGCTAAACGTTTGTTCATTCATATTAAGTTGATCGATCCGAAATAATTTGAACGTTCTATTTCTCATGCGATGTAAACAGAATCCCTTCAGATACCAACTCGTTTCGCTAAAATGAAGCTGATAGGGCTCGACAGTTCTTTTTGTCACAGTGCCATTTTTATCTATATAATCAAATGAAACTAAGTTTTTCTTTAATATGGCTTCCTGACATGTCTTCAAGGTTTGACGAATCTCAGACCGACCCTCCCAATCGTAAAAAGACAGTTGAATTGAACCTTTCGGAGCCAGCGGGCTAACCATAGCTTCTATTTTTTTGATCGTCATTTCAACTCCTTCGCTAATTAGAATTTGTTCCAATCCGCCGAGCGCAGTCAATATATTCTCTAAGTCGGAGTTGCTTAAAAGACGTTTATCAACCTTGTATTCATCCATAATGCCGTAACCGCCATGAACTCCATTGACCGAATAGATCGGTATGTTTGATAAACTCAAGGTTTCCATATCGCGAAGAATCGTTCTTTTGGAAACGTTAAATAATTGCGCGAATTCTTTGGTGGTCACGACGACATTTTTTTTCAGCAAGATCATGATGATAGAGATAAGTCTCTCAACCTTTTCCATCCGTTTCCCTCTTTTTTTAATTTAGTATGAAATAGTGACATACAGCTGTCACCTATTATATATTATACTACATTTATAAAAGAAGGAGGTTATGCTTTATGTCAGCTATTGCATATTTAAACTTTGATGGAATTGCAGAACAAGTGATTGAATTTTATTCGGTGGCTTTGAACGCAATTGAAGTAAAAAAAGCGAAATTCGGGGATATCCCGCAAGATCCAAACTATCCAATGCCGGAAAATGAGTTAAATATGATCATGGAGTCTTCCATAGAATTCGCAGGCGGGAAAATCATGATGTCAGACATTTTGCCTTCAATGAAGGCAGTAACAGGTGAGCTGGTGAAAGGGAATAATATTCTGATTAGTCTAGTCATCGATGATAAGCAAAAACTTGAAGAATACTTTAGTCAGTTGTCCCTTGGCGGCCATGTCATCATGCCGTTATCCAATACGCCTTGGTCTTCGTGTTTTGGAATGCTAGTTGATAAGTTTGGGATCAGCTGGAAATTTAATAGCGACGCCGATCAGTTTCTTGATAACGTAATAGCCAACAAACAGTAACTCATTCTGAAAAATGGTCTTGCAACTGAAGGCCATTTTTTTATGCACCGATGGAGGCATGATTGATGAAAAATAGCTATTCTTCGCTTATCTTTTTTTTGGCTTTAGGTATATTTGGCATCATAACAACTGAAATGGGCATGATCGGAGTTCTTCCCCAAGTCACTCAAAAGTTTCACATAGCGCCCTCGGAGGCTGGGTACCTTGTGAGTGCATTTGCTTTAATCGTTGCCATTTCAGGCCCATTCCTAACATTACTCACTTCCGGCATGAATCGAAAAGCGATCTTACTATCCGCTATCCTGATGTTTGCCATCTCTAATTTGGTGTATGCTTATACTACCAGTTTCGAAGTGATGCTGGCTTTCCGGATTGTTCCTGCGTTTTTTCATCCTGTCTTTTTTTCGATTGCGCTTGCGACGGCTGCCAGCCTTGTTCCTCCCGAAAAGATCAGCAAAGCGGTCACCAAGGTTATGGCCGGAGTAACCGTTGGATTCGCTTTTGGCGTGCCGATTACATCCTATCTCTCCACAAAAATTTCGCTGGAAGCTGCTTTTCTGTTTGGAGCTATTGTGAGCGTCATTGCCTTTATAGGCATAATGGTTTGGCTTCCTTCAATGCCTGTTAAGGAAAGAATGTCTTTCGGCAAGCAGCTCGGCATTTTGCGCAAACCTCAATTGTGGTTAACGATCTTGATCGTGGTGATGATCTTTACAGCGATGAGTTCGGTTTATAGCTACTTTGCCGAATATCTCGGAGAAGTCACCCATATGAACGGTACCTGGATCAGCGTGATGTTGATGGTCTTTGGCGTCACCATGATTGCAGGGAACTTCTTGTTCGGGTTCTTACTGAACAAAAGCATGATAAAAACGGTTATCCTGTTTCCTCTCGTATATGTGGTCATTTACTTATTTACTTATTATTGGGGTTCTCATTTTTGGCCGATGGCGGTCATTGTATTTGTGTGGGGAGCTGTACATTCCGGGGGGCTTATTCTAAGTCAAGCCATGTTGATGACTGATGCGAAAGAAGCTCCCGAATTCGGTAACAGCTTATTTGTTTCCTTTTCTAATGTTGGCATTACGGTAGGAACATGGATTGGCGGCTTGTTTATTTCCCAGTTGGGTGCGCATCAGCTTATCTGGAGCGGTATTATGCTTTTGTCACTTGCTTTCATACTGATCATAATAAAAGCAGCAATTTCCAAATCGCATGTCGAGAAAGCAAGCATGAATTAACGGATATATGATAAATGGTGAAAGGAGATTCTTTTTCAAATATGGAAATGGATAATTTAATTCCCGTAAAATCGAGAGAAAAGTTCAGGTTTTGGCTACAGAAAAATAGTAAGACTGAAAAATCTTGTTGGGTCTTGGTTAGTATGACGCCCAAATCGGATACGCTCTTTTATTTGGATGCGGTCGAGGAAGCTTTGTGCTTTGGATGGATCGATGGAGTCAAGAAGAAAAAATCTGAATCGGAGCTGGCTCAGAGACTTTCTCCTCGTAGCAAAAAAAGCTCATGGACTGAATTGAATAAAGAACGTGTTCGCCGCCTGGAAAAGTTGGGGTTGATGACAGACGAAGGAAGAAAGGTTCTTCCTGATATGGATTACGATTCTTTTCGAATCGATCCGGTTATAGAGCAAAGGCTTAAAGAGGAAAAGCAAGTATATGAGAATTTCAAGGCATTTTCTGATCTGTATAAAAGAGTTCGGATCGACACGATACAAAGCATAAAAAATCAACCGGAATTATTTGAGAATAGATTAGACAAATTCATAGCAAACACGAGAGAAAACAAAATGTACGGCCAATGGAATGATAATGGACGTTTACTAGATAATTAAGATGCTCTGGGGAATTTTCAAACCTTTAAGCCAGCCAGATTATAGCAGAAAGAGATCTCGCCAACACTTTAACAGGGTTGTGGTGCAAAGCTCGAATTCATGATAGCATGATTGAAACGAAATCATGGGATGGGGCTAAAACGTTGGAAACGGAATTAGATTTGTTTAAGTGGAAGTAGTATGAATCAGAGATTATTTTGCTAACCATAAGATGGTATTTAAAATATAGCCTTAGTTATCGTAATCTAGTAGAGATGATGGAAGCACGAGTACTACATATGGCTCATACAACCATTATGCGATGGGTTGGACGAGAAGGTGATGAAACAAGAAACATTACTACGACAACAGAAATATCTGAACAATATAATTGAACAAGATCATCGATTTATAAAGAAAATCATAAAACCAATGCCGGGATTCAAGTCTTTCAGTACTGCAGAGAGAACAATTACCAGAATCGAAGTCATGCATATGATAAAGAAAGGGTAGGTTGAATGCAATCATTCGTCTGTCCTTTTTGCAATAGACTTAATCAATAAAATGTTTGGTTTGATTGCATAGTCAAACAACAATATGGCGACTATCTTTAATCTGTTTTAATAGTTGCACCAAAACCGAAATAGACTGCAGCGCGTTTCGGGTCACAGAACGATTGAGGTGCCTAAAGGGGCTCTTGCTGATAGAAAGCAAATGCCCCCTCCGCTATGTTGGCGGAAGGGGCCAGTTCCTTGTCAATTGCAGTAATTTTATACCTTGTGCTTAACATCAATACAGCGATCAAGGGGACGGGTCTTTACAAGACAATGAGGCATTTTTTTTTGTTCTTTCCGCTAGTTTAGTAATCGACTCAATGTCTTGATCGGTTAATAGATCTAGAAAATGCTTGCGTATTGCCTTTGAGACTATGGGATGGGCATCATCCAAGGCTGACTTTCCGTCGGAAGTAATGATGACTTGAACACCGCGATCTGTGTCTAGTGGTTTCCTCAGAACAAGACCGCGTTTTTCCATCCGCGTTAGATGATGTGATAGTCGGCTCTTATCCCAGTCCATCGATTCAGCTAATTCCTGTTGGCGAAGCTTACCATTCCCGAATTGGACTAACCGGTCTAATACTCCAAAATCACCCTCGGATAGTCCTGTGTATTCAGACATTTCTTTTACAACGCTACCAAAGATTTGTTTAAAAGAACTTTTCCACATATTCCATATTCGCATTTCGGCTTCGTTTAGTTCGTTCATATCCATAAGAAGATAATAACATGGTTGACGTATCAACTGCAAGGTGCTACACTGCATTTAGGTTGACACGTCAACTACATGGTGACGTCGATCTAAGATTGACATATCAATTTTGAGTTGTATTACAAAGATCTCATAGTCGATTCTAGAAAGGGAGTTATTACTATGCAGGAAAACCCCGTCGCCTTGGTCACCGGGGCCAATAAAGGAATCGGTCTTCAAATCGCGAAGGATCTTGCAGCGCACGGCTTTACCGTGCTCATCGGATCGCGCAATCTCGAGAAAGGGGAGACGGCTGCGAAGAGCGTCGAAGCGGATGCCCGTGCCATCCAGCTTGATGTCACGAATCAGGATTCCATCTCCGCCGCTGCAGCGCGTATTCGCAGCGAACTCGGCCGTCTCGACGTGCTCGTCAACAACGCGGGAATATCGCACGCCGGTCAGCCGGGAAGGCCGCTCGAGGAGGTTGGGAAATCGGGTCGACCAAGCGTCGCTTCTCTCGACGAAGTACGTGCGGTGTTCGAAACGAATGTGTTCGGCGTGATTGCCGTCACGCAAGCGATGCTGCCGCTCCTGCGTGAAGCGCCGGCGGCACGTATCGTTAACGTATCAAGTGGCTCTGGCTCGTTGACGTTGAACGCGGACCCTACCAATTCGCATCGCGAAATGTTTGGCGCTGTTTACGCCCCGTCAAAGACGGCTCTCAATGCGATTACGCTCGCCTTTGCCATTGAACTCATGTCGACAGGCATAAAGGTCAATGCGGTATCTCCGGGCTTTACTGCAACGGATCTCAACAACTTCGAGGGAACGGGCACTGTCCAGCAAGCTGCTCGTCATCCCGTACGCCTTGCGCTGATTGGCGAGGACGGTCCGACGGGAACGTTCTCAAGTGAGAGACGCGAGCTCCCATGGTGAAATAGTCGCTAGCACTGGATCAACATTGAGATATGTATTGACAACCTGAAGGTGTGGTTACCTTCCAAATATACTTAAGGAGTGTGTTATCAAATGGAATATGTAAAACTTGGACGCAGCGGCTTGGATGTTTCACGGTTAAGCCTTGGGACCATGAGCTTTGGGGTATCTGAACGCGGCAATGCCCCATGGTCATTGAATGAAGAGCAAAGTAGACCGATCATTAAAAAAGCATTAGAATGGGGCATCAACTTCTTCAGTACCGCCAATATGTATTCCGACGGAACAAGCGAAGAAATTCTCGGACGTGCATTAAAGGACTTTGCTCGTCGTGACGAAGTCGTCATTGCCACAAAGGTCTTTGTTCCGATGCGCAAAGGTCCGAATGCTATGGGGCTTTCCCGTAAGTCCATCATGACCGAAATGGATAACAGTCTAAGACGACTCGGAACAGACTACATTGATCTGTACCAGATCCATCGTTGGGATCCTAATACGCCAATTGAAGAGACAATGGAGACACTCCACGATTTAGTTAAAGCGGGCAAGGTAAGATACATCGGAGCATCCTCCATGTTGGCATGGCAGTTTGCGAAAGCTCAGCATGTCGCGGAGCGCAATGGTTGGACACGGTTCATTTCCATGGAAAATAGACTTAACTTGCTTTATCGGGAAGAAGAAAGAGAAATGCTCCCCCTTTGCAAAGATGAGGGAATTGGCGTTACCCCATACCTGCCTTTGGCTGCAGGTCGGTTAACTCGGGTTTGGAATGAGCAGACCTCGCGATCCGAGAATGACCAGGTAGCAAAGGGATTATTTGTTAAAACGGAAGAGGCTGATCGTAAAGTTGCGGAAAGAGTTGCGGAAGTTGCCGCTGACCGGGGAATTCCACGTGCACAAATTGCACTTGCATGGTTGCTGCAAAAGGAAGAGGTCACAGCTCCAATTATCGGCTCAACCAAGATCAGTCATCTCGAAGACGCGGTTTCGGCGTTGTCGGTTAAATTGACACCTGAAGAAATTACGAGTTTAGAAGAACTTTATATACCGCATCCATTAGTATAAATTGGACACAAACACACAACGGCTCTTGGGGCGAACACTTCTATGGTGTTCGCCCTCTTATATGGTTGTTCATGAGAGTGGGACATTTACTTTGGAAACGGAATTAGATGTATTTAAGTGGAAGCAGTATGAATCAGAGGTTATCTTGCTAACAGTACGATGGTATTTGAAATATAGTTTAAGTTATCGTGATTTCGTAGAAATCATGGAAGAACGGAGCTTACATATCGCTCATACAACGATCATGCGATGGGTTCAGGAGTTTGGACCACAGAACTAGACAAGCGAATTCGTACCTATTTGAAGCCGATTTTAGTTGAATGTAATCGTCATCGCCTTTCAAGTTAAATGATCAAGTACTGATTTTGAGATTGAGCCAAAATTTATATTGGATAATAATAATTTAGATAAGTCCATGTTGACGATCAACATAAAAACGGATTCACACGTTCCAATCGTTAGTTTCATAGCTGATACTGAATATTATTTCCTCTGGATAAAACCTTGCAACTCTAACTATACTATGAAAAACAATTGTTGGAGGTGTGGCCTTGTTTGAAAAACAAAAAAACTTCTTCAAATTATTAAAAATTGCAAAATCACGACAACATTCGCCCCCCCAACAATCAAATGTTGAAGATGATCTCAAATATACAATCGATGTAAAACTGGACCATAACCTTTCAGTGCTAAAAGGCTTCTTGAGCAAAGGTGAAGATGTCATATTCAGGGAATTCCGACTTGGCGACAAAAACAAAACAAAAGCATTTATCTGCTGGATAGACGGTTTGGCGGATCAAGAGTATATTAACACAAGTATTATCAAACCTTTGATGAGGAATATACAAATAGTGGAAAAACAGGAGGGGGAGATTCAAACTGCGAATTTGTTGAAGGTAGTGGAAGAGCAAATTATCAGTGCTTCCAGTTTAAAGGAAGTCACTTCGATGGATGAGGTTCTCGGTGCTGTATTATCAGGGCAAACTGTTTTATTTATTGACGGATTTTCTACCGTATTGAACATAGCTTCGGTGGGCTTTATTTCCAGAGCTGTAACCGAACCCGAAACGGAAACGGTCGTTCGTGGTCCCAAGGAAGGGTTTACGGAATCCATTCTCACCAATACATCGTTAATTCGCAGAAAGATCAAGAATCCGAAGCTGGTCTTTAAATCCTATATTCTGGGAAAACAAACCCATACGACGGTTTGTATTAGTTATATTGATGGAATCGCCAATCCAAACGTTGTGGAAGAAGTAATCAGCAGGCTAAAACGTATTGAAACGGATGCCATTTTAGAATCAGGATACATTGAACAGTATATCGAAGACCATCCTCTCTCGCTATTTTCAACGATTGGAAACAGTGAAAAAGTGGATGCAGTGGCTGGGAAAATGTTGGAAGGTAGAGTGGCTATCCTTTGTGATGGGACTCCATTTGTGTTGACCGTTCCGCGTTTATTTATCGAAAACTTCCAAATCAGCGAAGATTATTATACACGACCCTATGCCGCTACATTTTTAAGATGGATCAGGATGCTTTCCTTTCCTTTTTCATTAATTACCCCGGCTGCTTATGTGGCGGTAGAAACCTATCATCAAGAAATGCTTCCCACCATTCTCCTTACTTCGATGGCTGCGTCTCGCGAAGGAATTCCTTTTCCGGCTGTTATTGAATCCCTGATGATGGTGATCGTCTTTGAAATCTTAAGGGAATCGGGGGTCAGGCTTCCTCGGGCTGTAGGTCAAGCGGTCAGCATCGTAGGGGCATTAGTGATCGGACAAGCTGCGGTTCAAGCGGGGCTTGTTAGTGCTCCGATGGTAATTGTTGTAGCTCTTACAGGAATTACAAGTTTTATTGTTTCACCTTTATATGACTTCATTATTATTGCAAGATTGGCCCTTATCATATTAAGCAGCATTTTGGGATTTTACGGGGTTGGTGTTGGTTTAATGTTTATGATTGCGCATCTGTGCTCTTTAAGCTCTTTCGGAACGCCCTTTCTTGCTCCCTTTACACCATTAATATGGAGTGACCTGAAAGATACCTTTATCAGACTGCCTTTATGGTTAATGAGAACTCGGCCTGCATCCATTGGATCGGGAAATAGAACAAGATACATTGCCCCGGACATGCCTAAACCGGAAAATGAAGGTGAGCAGAAATGAAATGGAAAGTACCTTTTATCGCCATAATGGTTTCACTCCTTGTTTCCGGATGTTGGGATCGCAGAGAATTGGATGACATAGGCATAGTTGTTGCAGTAGGGCTTGATAAAGATTCAAGAACCAATGAATATATGGTTACATTACAAATTGTGCGTACAAGCGTTCTTCAAACTATGGGTGGAGTGAATAATGAAGATCCTATTGAAATCTTCTCCGTAAAAGATAAAACATTACTTTCAGCTATAAGACTTGCATCGAAACAGTTTGACCGAAAACCGTTCTTCGCCCACAATAATGTGATTGTGATTAGCGAAGAACTAGCCAAAGAAGACATTATCCCGCTAATTGATGTTTTCCGAAGAGGGAGCGAATCACGGGATTTGACGTGGATTTATATAGCTAAGGGGACAACAGCCAAAGAAATATTAGGGGTAAAGACAGGAGTTGAAACGCTTCAAGGGACGTATTTGAATAAGATCATAAGAAATGTACGTCGGATATCCGCCGACGCAAGCGCCGTCAATCAATTGGAGTTGACGAAAAAATTGTTGGTTTCGGGCATCCAGCCAGTTCTAGGTGCAATGGAAATTATCGAAGAGGAAAAACCGCAAGTCGAAATGCAGAAAAAAACGAAAACTTCAAAAGGTGTAAAAATTACAAGTACGGCCGTTTTTAAGAAAAATAAATTAATAGGGTATTTAAACGATAAAGAAACAAGAGGATTGAACTGGGTAACTCAAAATGCGCAAGGAATAATCCAGGTACCTGCCACTCTTCAAAAAGACAAACTGGTTTCGATTGAAATTAAACGTACACACGGTCAGATCATACCCCAAATCATCAACGACAAAATCCATTTTTTGATTAAAATCAAGCAGAAATCCTCTATGGAAGAGTCTGCAAGCCAAGGTATTGAGTTGAAAAATGATATAGAACGAAAACTCCTTGGTTTCGCAAAGGTCATAGAAAATGAACAAGAAGTGGTTATTGAAGAGGAAATTAAAAAAGCGGTCCGACAAGCACAACGAATGAAATCGGATATATTCGGGTTCGGTCAGGCTTTGCATAATAAATATCCAAAGGAGTGGAAAAAGGTTGAAAAAGATTGGAATGATAAGATTTTTCCTGAAGTTGAGTTTGAAGTTCATGTGCAAGCCACTATCCGCAGAATAGGACTCATTGACATGCCGATTGTGCCGAAAGAGTAAGGGAATTGAATAGCACATATGCATCCGAATCCCTTACTTTTTGCCTGGGAAATAGGTTATAGCGATTAAACAAAGACGATATAGTACAACTAAAGGCAGTATCATAATAAAGAGCTTGCTTCCAAAAAGTATGCAGCATACATAGAGTCCGTAGGAATTTAACGATTCCTTGATAAATGCCGGATCAAATAAGATAAACGGATTATAGATATCCATTTTCGACTGTTCCTCACGTTTGATAGTTTTTTTGGTGCCATTTTTTCAACCATAAGATGAGCAAGATCATGGTGGGTAAAGTCCATCCGAAAATAGGGCTCATATTCCTTACAAAGGCAGTAAATCCTACAAAGCGGTGATATTCCATGCTTGGAAAGTAGAATAAACTATAAATAAAATTAAATATTCCGATTCCCCAAATCACCGGGTGTTCATTTTGTATTTTAAAGATCGTACATATCGTACGAACCCCTGCATAAATAAAGATCATCATTTTAAATAAGGTACCCCAAAAAATGATGATGGTTCCAAATAAGTCCAAATGGGTAATGATATTGCCCACATTGATAAGTCGAATTAAGCTGACGAGGGGTACTTTCATATTGGCGGCATATTCAGCTCCAAGAACACTGATAATCGAAAAGACGGATAAGGTAATTACCAATCCCGATACTCCTACAGCCCAAAAGGATGCTTTTCGAATGGATTCTTTGGGGTGAACATACTTCCAGTACATCAGCAAGACACAGGATTCTCCGAACGGAAATCCTATAATTGGATGTGCTGCTTTTAGCACGGGAACCGGCCCCTCTCCCATGATGGGAAGCAATTGATTAAAATGCATTTCACCCGATATAAAGATCAGGAGATATGAGGTGAAGAGCATAATTAACATAAAGGGAAGTATAAATTCACATGTCCGACCGAATACATTAAGTCCAAGTATTAAAATGTAGGAGGAAACCAAAACAAATGGTACGAATATTACAGACTTCGGTGTATTGGTAAGAAAGGTCAACGTCATAAGATCTCCGAATTCGCTCAAATTAAAGCAGGCAATATGATTCCAATACAACATATACATGATCACTAGAGGTATTGCGAGCCATTTGCCTAATACCTCATTCAGGATTTCGACCCAATTTTTATCAGGGTAATTTTTTTGAATTTCCAACCATATCCACAACATGGCGAGTGCACCAAGCGTACTAATCATCACGGCGATCCAGGCGTCTTGCTTTGCACTGATTCCAAATGCAAATAAGGTAGTCGTGCCGATTTCAAACAGCATGATTATAGAAATAAGTTGTTTAGGGTTAAGTCGCATTCGCAGCATCCTTTTCTAAATAAGGTATGATAATCTAGTTTGTCCATGTTTTTATCAAAGATACTGACTGAAATTATATTCGTCGACCTGCTATAGCGGTGAGTCGGATTGAGGCATATGAGGGTCAGTTAGTGACGGCATGAGCACACAGGAACAGACCCACTCGTGTGCCCAAAATGCGAGTGTTATTATGAGTACAAGGGTGAAGTCTGCCTAAAAGAAGGTCAATTAGTGATTAAGTAAAAAGAACTACCAAGTTTAAGAGAGGCCACTGAAAAAGTCCCCTTCATGTAAAAGGTGCAGTCACTCAAAATTTTTGAGGAAACTGCACCTTTTTTCGGTATAATCAGTTATCAATCCAAGTAGGTGAGCCCGATGATACAACAACAGCAAACCATAACTTTAAGTCCATATATAGAACTGTATAATTTGATTGTTCCTAAAGACAACATGTTGCGGCAAATCAATGAGCTGGTTGACTTCTCATTTGTCTACGAAGAGCTGAAAGAGCGTTACTGCCTAGATAATGGTCGAAATGCTATTGAACCGATTCGGATGTTAAGTACTTGCTGTTGAAGGACATGAACCTTCTGGACATGCTCCTTGGAAAAACGGTGGAAATTGCGGTCGAGAACAATATTATTAAGAGCACAGCGATCATCGTAGATGCCACGCATACCAAAGCTCGCTACAATCAGAAGTCTCCACGAGAAATTCTGCAGGACCGTTCACGAAAATTAAGAAAGGCCATTTACTCAAACAATTGCCGAAATCGAAGTCATGCATATGATTAAGAAAGAACAGGTCGATTGCTATCATTCGTCTGTCCTTTCTGAATACAACTGCAATTCAGTATTGGAAAAAGAATGGTGGGTAGCTTTGCCTAACGTCCTATATCATTACAAGCACTTATAAAGAGGTCTTATTGGACATTAAGCTATCGGATGCGATAATTTAACGCACAAAGGGAGCAGACCGTTGCCACAGCTGCACCCTTTGTGCATTGAAGTAACGGGCAGCAGACCATCTTTTGATGTATTGGCTTTTTTAGCAGATAATTATAAGGTTGATATGAATTGGTTGATTATAAATCGGAACGTTGAACTTCACTTAGGCTTACAAAACGATGAGCTAGTTATCGCAACCAATTACAACGTTACCGAAAGTGAGTTTTCGATTAGGATTCGGACAATGCCTTGTTACGTTCGAATGCCACAAAATTATTATTTAATGGGATTGTTATAACTCTTAGCATCCATAGCACCCTTACAGCTCTATTCGCAGCAAAAAGCCCTTCCCACGACAAACGCGAAAAGGGCTTTTGCTGTTCGGGTTCGCTATAATTGTCAAGTTTAACCTTTGAGCGCTCCAACCATTACTCCCTTAACAAAATACTTCTGCAAGAATGGATATGCCGCCAAGATAGGAAGTGTAGCAACCATAATTGTTGCATATTTTATCGTTTCTCCAATTGCTGCTCTGTCCTGAGCTACTGTTCCGGACATCATTTCATCCGTACTGTTGGAAATCAGGATTTCTCTCAGCGCCAGCTGCAACGGCCATAATTCTCTATTTCTTAAGTAAATCATGGCGCCAAACCACGCATTCCAGTGGCCTACCCCATAATACAGCACCATAACGGCAATGGTTGGCAAAGCCAGTGGCAAAATGATTTTAAATAGTATGATGAAATCATGTGCACCATCTATATGGGCAGATTCTACCAAACTATCCGGAATTCCCTGGAACGCCGTTCTCATGATAATCAGATTCCAGGTTCCGATTGCTCCGGGAATGATCAAAGCCCATAATGAATCCATTAAACCGAGATTCTTGACTAACAAGAAATTGGGAATTAGCCCGCCACCGAAAAACATGGTGAACACAATCATGATGGTAATCGGCTTTCTCCAGAAGAAATCTTTCCTGGAGAGAACAAAAGCTCCCATGGATGTCATAATAATATTGTAGGCCGTACCGACTACTACAATAAAGAGCGTATTCAGATACCCGGAATAAATGATTGGGTTTTTTAACACAGCTTTATAAGCCGCTAGGCTCAAATTTAATGGCTTTAGGAGTAAGCCGCTATGGGCTGTAAGCTCATCTGCACTGCTCAAAGATGCAAAAATAACATAAACAAACGGATAGGCCGTTATCACAGCCAGTGCTGCTAATATAATAATATTCACCGAATCGAAAATGTAATCCCCAATTGTCTTTTTGACAACCATACCTTCCACTCCTTACCAAAGACTGGTTTCATTAACCTTCCGGCTAACATAGTTTGCTGTTACGATTAAAATCAGATTCACTATAGAGTTAAACAGTCCCACTGCTGCACTGAAGCTGTAATTTGCCTCCACCAATCCACGCCGGTACACAAAGGATGAAATGATATCCGCTGTTTCATAAGTGCTAGGATTATAAAGCAATATGACTTTTTCATATCCTTCACTCATCATATGGCCAAAATTCATAATTAATAGGATCACGATTGTGGGAGCAATTCCCGGTAGAGTGATATGAACAAACTGTTTCCACCTTCCGGCTCCGTCGATGGTTACCGCCTCATATAGCTCCGTGTCAATAGCGGTGAGGGCAGCGAGATAGATAATAGACCCCCAACCTATGCCTTGCCAGATGCCTGTACCTACATAAATTGTCCTAAACCATCCTGTTTCCACAAGGAAGATGGTTCGGGAGCCTCCAAAATAAGCAATAATATCATTAATCAAGCCGTTTTTCGCGAAAAAATCGATAATCATGCCACAGATAACCACCGTTGAAACAAAGTGCGGTAAATAGGTAACGGTTTGGATCGTCTTTTTAAAATATTTACTTTTGATTTCATTAAGCAATAACGCCAGAATAATGGGTGCCGGAAAAGCAAAGATAAGCTGATAGAAATTGATTAATAAGGTATTTCGGATGACTCTCCATGCGGAGATACTGTTAAAGAAATCATGAAAATGTTTTAGTCCTACCCAGGTACTGTCCCAGATTCCTTTTACCGGGCTAAATTGTTTAAACGCGATGATGACCCCATACATTGGAACGTAGTGAAACAAGATATACCAGGCTACTACGGGCAGGGCCATCAATATCAACCATTTATTTTTTTTATAATCTTTTTTTATTGCCTGAATGAGGCTTGGCTTTTTGTATATCAAATGTTGCGGTTGCATCTTTACTCCTGGCACTATTGGAACCTCCCTGTATTGTGAAATGGGGGAATTTCTTCCCCCATTTCAATCATGCTATTTATCTAAGATGTCGCTGATATTAAACGATTGCGGATTTAATGCCTGCGGGAATTTTTTAGTGAACCGATCATAGGCACCCTGTCTAACTTTGTTGATATCCTCAATACCCAGCTTTTTGATTTGCTCCACATATTTATCCCAAGTAGCATCCACATCCTCTTTTCCCATAAGCCACTTCAGGAACATTTCATCCTTATACGTGTTAATTTCATTTTGTTTGGTAGTGGTTTGAGAAACTTCATCCGGTGTCAAGGTTCCTCTATAGCTCTTATTAGCTTTAGTAACCTGCTTTGCATATTTTGTCCAGGTTTTTAGTGACTCTTGTTGCTGGGGTAACGCCATGTACTGCTCAAAATACCTTCGATCCTGTACAAAGGGTCCGTCTTTAAAGGCGCGGGCGTAAAACTGTCCCATGGTTGCGATAGGCTGTCCGTTGGGATTATTCGTAACCAGCTCCGTGTATTTGGGATATCCGTTTTCCATCTTATAGCTCACGCCCTCTATACCGAAGTTATAGAGCATGGAGCCTTCCTTCGTATAGCCATAATTCAGGAATGCGAGCGCTTCCTTCAGATTCTTCTTAGCTGCGCTGGTAACGTTCCAGGCGCCACCGCCAGTGGTAGGTCCATCCTTCGCCATAAAGGGGTTGGAGTCGCCCTTGTTAAGGACGAGATACGGCATGGCGACCAAGTCAAATTTGGAGCCCTTGTTCTTCATCAGCGGCAAGTATTTGCCAAGACCTGAACCAGTGTTTCCCACGGTTGCGCCGGCTTGATTTCCGGTAATTTTGGCATCGATGGTTTTGGAATTATTCGTAGCCAATTCGGGGTCTAAGATACCCTCCTTATACCATTTTACCATCGTCTTGGTATATTCTTTGAACCTTGGGTCAATAGCTCCGTATACGACCTTACCATTCTCAATGAAGTGATCCTGGTTAATCCCCCATGCTCCGGTAAAGTAGATCCCTTTAATATTTCCGACATTTCCGGTAAAAGGTACCGTTGCACCCTTCTTTTCTTTGAAGGCTTTCAATACCGTATACAATTCGTCAATAGTTTCCGGCACTTGTAGTCCCAGATCGTCCAACCAGTCCTTACGCAAATAGCCTCCAAAGTAAGTATATACACTCTCGTGACCTTTGAGGAAAGGGAAGTAAAACTGCTTTCCATCCTCTGTCTCTACATCCATTAATAAATCAGGATAGGCTTCATAGATTTTGGCAAGATCCGGTGCATACTTGGGGATTTCTTTCTTTATGTCAACCAATATTCCATCTTCGAAGGCTTTTACACTTCCTCCCGGATAGTCTCCAAAGGTGCCCACAATAAAATCGGGTATATCACCGGACGCAAGCATAAGATTAAACTGCTCCTTCGCCGAGCCTTCTGTAGGATGAATATACTCAAGCGTAACATTCAGTCTCTTCTGCAACTCTTTATTCAGTTCTGACTCGGCATAATTCTTCATAACAGCAAGGGCAGTGCTCGGCAGGGGCTCCCAGACGCGGAATTTTACCGGTTTCTCAAAAGGTAATTTTATTGCGGTATTCGTCGGAGTCGAATTAGTTGGTTCAGCCCCTTTTTCCTCTCCACATCCTGTCATCACCGCAGATGACAAAAGCGCTATCAAGAGGGAACCGGTAGTAATCTTGGTAAAACCCTTTTTACTTTTCAGCATTTTTTTCTCCCCTTAAGTTTCATGTTATTGCTAGGGCAAGTGTAGTATTTCTATCAACCGTAAATCAATCTCCATCCAACAGAATGCGTATTCAAAATCCCCAAAGTCAATATTAAATATGGGAAAATCATCATCAAAAAGCAAAAAGCGTTGCAAAATCGATGACGGAACTCGAAGATATCCTCCGGTAGGAGTTTTTCTCTTTCTAACTGATCAAACCCTTAGTTGCTGCACCAAGCTATAAAGCGCGCGAGAATGGCGGATACTTTGGCCCGGGAGAAGCGGTTGGAACGGAGGCATTGCTGCCGCCAATCTGGTTATCTTCGTCGCTGTCGTCATGTACATAAACATTTACGGTCACTGTGCAAGTATCAGAGAAGCCGCCGTCTTCAGTGGCCACCTTAATCACAACTGTGCCGGCGGTATGTACCGTCACCAGACCGTCCTCATCCACAGTAGCTACAGCAGGGTTGGACGAGCTCCATGTCACAGCCTTGTTATCCGCGTTAGCGGGCTCCACTTTTGCAGTAAGCTGGAGGACTGATGTTAAACTCCCAGAGTTGGTATACAGTAGGGCGCTGGTCTGATTCAGGCTTACGCTGGTGGCAGCTTTCGGTTACTTGTAGGCCACAATGGTCAACTCCACATGGGGACTGGCTTTATGGGTATCGGTCTCACGGTATCGAATCCAATAAGTCCCGGGCGATAGATTCGGGATGGTATCACCTGTTACACTCGACCAGGCGCTCCCATTGTCGGCGGACCATTCCATGGATGCGTTGACGCCGGTAATGCGTCCATCATTGGCGTTAACCGCTGTTTCATTGATATGTCCAAGTTTTTCGGGCGCAACCTTCGCTCCTCCCGCAACCATAACTTTGAAATCATCGAAGTCGATGGAGGCATTGGCGAATTTGTCGATACCCAATACCTGGCCAATCAGCTTGGTGCCGCCTGTATGGCGGAAGTTATAGTCAGTGGCCACCTCAACATCATCAATATAGACGGTATAGGTCTTGGCTCCCCAGTTGACCACCATCTTGATTTTATACCATGTATGGAGTGAAGCGGGTTGGACTCGAACCTTATTAGTAGGCCCCTTCTGCACTAAAATGGTACCCTTATCAAACGCCGTGACCACGGAATAATTGCTCGCACCGCTGTCATTTCTCACCATGGCGCCATTGAAGTACCCGGTTCCGGCGTTTAATCTGGCGCGGTATTCGATAACGATGCGCTGATCCGCTTCAGCCTTCGCCTCGCCTGCAAACGGCAGGAACAGGTTTGCCTTGGGTTCCGTAGTAGTGGGTGTGACCAGCCGCAGGAATTTATTCCCGTTCTCTTCCTGCACAGTGGCGGTAGAGCCCTTGGTCAGGGCTTCGATCGTAATCCCGAACGGGTACTTGCCCGTCTCATCGTCGGAGAAATCCCGGTAAGCGTTATAGAACACGCCATTCTGTGTACCGTTGAACGAACCTAACAGATCTGCTTCCGCTTGAGCAAGGGCGCTCTGTGCCTGGTTAAGCTGCTCTTCTGTCAGGTTGGCGTCTGCGGATAGTTCCTCCGCATGGTTCAACTGAGCCAGGAGGGCGTTATACGCCGCTTGACTATAGCTTCCCAAACCTTTGTCCAGAGGGTATGAGGAATTGTCTATCCTGCTCTTAACTTGATTCACGATTTCATCAAGCCCCGATCCCAGGACAACCTCCACGGAAACGGCAGTAGGAATCTTCTCCCCATTCAGTGTCAGTATGGCAGGCACTAGCACAGTGCCCAGTGAGCTGAAGTTCATTCCATCCAATTTCCAATTAACCGTGGCAGTGCCCTTCACTCCCTTGTAGATGACCTCCACAGCGGCGGGCAGTCTGGGTGTCACTCCGGAGGGAGTCTTGATTGGAGTAAGAATCTGCGGAAGCAGAGACGGATCAGGAGTTATTATCAAGTTAAAGCGAGCTTCTTTGCCGCCGTATGTGGCTTTAATTACCGTATCCCCCGGTTCAGTGTCATATACATGACCGGTGACCGAAACTTTAGCTACGTCGGGGTTACTGCTGGAGTACGTGGTGCCAACGCCAGCCGTCACATCCCGAGCTTCATAGGTGTTGTAGCTTGCTGCTACCCGCAGCTGCCCTGTCTGCCCGCTGGTCAGGACGTTGTTCAATCCGCTAATGGCAATGGACTGCATAGATCTGGGTTCAGTGGCAACAGTAACCGCGGTCGTGGCCGTTTTCCCGTCATATGTCGCGGTGATCGTGGCGCTGCCCGCCCCGACCCCCTTGACCATATCCCCATCAATAGCAACGACCGCTGTATTGGAAGAAGAGAAGGATACTCCGCTCTCCACAGGGGAATAGGTAGCGCCTGTTACCGTATACACAGGCAAACTGCGACTTTCATCCAACCCCAGCGTATACCCTGGAGATTCGAATAAAATTGTCGGCGCGGTATCAAGCTCGAATACATCCATACTGTCAATTTCGGCAAGGTTGGTGTCTGCCGAGAAGCGGACGGTATTGTCACCTTGCTTGAGGAGGACTTTCGCTGTGGAGATTCCCCAACGATTCCAACCGGAATGGATGATGTTCAATTTGATGATGGAGCTCCCGTTGACCGACAATATCTGGGTTGCCGCTGTACCGCTCAATGAGCCGTTGGCATTGCGCACAGACAGCATATAAAACCCCGTCCCCGGCACGTTGACTGTAAACTGGGCATAATCATTGGTGTTCGAGATGTTGACGATCTTCATTCCGCCGGAAGCGGTGATCTCCGGCCGGACAGCGGGGCCGCTTCTGCCACTGGGGTCTTTCACCAACAGGGCGGCTTCCGCCTCATAGCGCTTTCGCACCGGCTCACCTGAAGGGATGGCAATCGGTTTATTCGGCTCGACGGGCTCTCCCAGGCTCGGCGTTCCGTCCTCGTTCCAAGTGAACTTCTGCGTGCGGATACTGCGGTTCCAGCCTGCGCCATCCCAGCGGGCGCCGTGGTAGACAATCCAGTCCTCAGTGCCGTCGGGAGAAGTGGTGAGGCTGTGATGACCCGGGCCGACAACGCCGTTGGCGCTGGAGAAGATTGGCTTGTCCCGTTTCGTCCATGAGTTGAGATCCATCAAGTCAGTGCCAATCTTGGCCGTGATCAGTCCGAGGCAATAGTAGTCTGTCCAGCTACCGTTTGCGGAGTAGACCAGGTTGATGGTATCGCCCTTTATCGTGATTTGGGGACCCTCATTGATCTTGCCCGGGGTATTCTCCCAAGCATACTCAGGCGTTGAAAGCTGCAGCCGTTCCGAGCTGATGGTTTTGGGATCGCTCATTTTGGCAATGTATAAGTTCTGGCCTTGCCCCGACTGATCACTTGCCCAGCCAGACCAGATGAAATAATGTTGATCATATACCGTCAGCACTGTGCCGTCGATTGCCCAGCGGTCGGTGGAATCGGTAATCTTCCCTATGAATTTCCATTCTCCGCTCATCGGATCAGCATTGGCGTTCTCCAGCACGTACATGCGGTGATTTTTTCCTTCTCCGTTGTCGGGTGAGAAGTAAATATACCATTTGTACTGGCCATCGGCATCTTGGAGATAGTGAATTTCCGGTGCCCACACATTGGAACTGTACATGGTACCCGGAACCGCTCTCCAGACAACTACCTTATCGCCTGCATCAATACCGGTGAGCGTCTTCGATCTCCAGAGTGTGACATTCCCGCCGGTTGTATGGGTGTAGTAGTAATAGCCGTCTGTGTGCTTGTAAGCATAAGGATCGGCTCCGTTCTGAAGGATAGTATTGTAGAAATTGGACACTTCTGACCCCCCCGTTGTCGAAGCCGATATCGAATCTGTCGTATCTGGCGTCGGCTCTGCAGCCGCAGCTGCTCCAGACCATTGCGGCAGCATCAGCAGCACTGCGAGATAAAGCAGCAGATGCCTGAATCTTTTCCTGATCATGCGCAAACCTCCCTGGAATCATATAGTCTCTCGGCTTTCACCGAGGTAGATGGGACAAGGGATGCCTTCAAAGTTACCGTATGGGTGCTGTCTAGAATACTAACCGCTACAACACTGGAGGCAGTCAGTACCCCGATCGTTTCAGAGATTTGATATCCCGTAGGGGATACAGTCTCCGGAGTGAGTTCGATGAGGCCCAAATCCACACCATGTCCGTTCACATCAACGGTCGTTGTGTACGGCTTATAGACGGCTTTTTGGACGGTTAAGTCGTATGAACCGTTCGCCAGGCTTGCAGTGAATTTTCCTTGTCCATTCGTATAATAAGTGCTTCCTCCAATGGTTACCCGGGCCGCGTCAATCGGAATGGTTGAGTCTTTAGCGTATACGGCTCCTGTCACTGTGTGAGTGGGAGAACCCGAAAAAGGCGCTATCAGGGTTAATGTAAACTTATCAAATGCAAGGCTATAGCTTGAGCTCAAATCATTTTTACCCGTGATCCTGAAATCCAGCATTTGGTCGCCTGATTGAGAGAAAGTCACGTCTCCATAATCTACATCCGTGTAGAGGAATGGTCCGTATTCATCGACTGTATTCCCCGTTGCTGCTCCATTCACATAAAGCTGAGATATACCTTTGTCATCGTCCTTTTTGAGCAATGCCTTTAAGTTATATGTTCCTGCCGACGGTACATGGATTGTGTACTTTACCCAGTCGCCTACAGCATTGGCTTCATATACCGCTGCAGATCCTCCTGATGCCGGAGCTTCAGAAACTGTACGGTAGTTGGCTCCCGAATTCGTTTGGGAAAGGGATTCTGCCTGGTACTCATAGGTAGTACCGGGAGTTACTTTCACGATATATGCCGTATCGGTTCCCATCGTTGGTAAAGCGATAGTTAGGGCATTATCGGTAACTGCATAATTGCCTTCCAGTTCAATTTTTGTTCCCTGCTGTTCTTTACCATTTTTTGTTTTTGTATTCTCTACAGATTCAACTCTGATATGAACCTTTCCGGCATTCCGCAGGTAAGCCGGGATATCCTTCAGGTTTAACGGTGTATCGTAACGAATCGTATTATCGGGATTTCCCAGAAGGATAATGGATCGTTTCGCTTCGCTGTCACTGGTCGCGAAAGCCTCCACCTGTTCTTTGTTCTGGATGGTTTTTACCTTTCTGCCCGTAGCATGGCCATACCAGTAATACAGATACCAGCGGCTTGTAGGCTCGGACAGTGTGGCGGAATCCGCCAATTCGTCCAAACCTGCTCTGAAGTCAGGATTATCACCTTGCCATTGAGTATTTCCCTTCAGGGCATAAAGCAGTCCGTTCTGCTCTGATCTCTCCAGCCTGGCGATGTAGTTGACTGACAATCCGGGATCATAACCCTGGTTGATGTCGCTAAGCTCCCATGGCCCTTGATATTCGGTAATTGCCAATGGCATTGGAGTGATCCCGTTTTCAAGCATCCAATTCTTTATCTCCAGTGTATGTCCTTCAATGTCTAACGGAGCACCGGACAATTCGTGCCAGCTCAATATATCCGGCAGGGCATTATTCTCTTTGCAATATAGCAGGAAGTCCTTCAGACCCTGGAAATTATATCCAAGATATTCCGGCGCCTGAACTTTGTTATGCGGGTCCCGATTCTTGATGACGTTATAAGCCCTTTTGTGTGTCTCATTGTAGTACTCCATACGGTCTTTCCATTGAATATTAGGCTCATTCCATGTGATCCATGAATGTATATCATAATTCTTTTCTTTAGCTTCATCCAGAAGCTTCCCTACATAGTCTTCCCATTCCTCATAGGTCGTGAAAGGTCTGTCATTTACGGGTCTTCCGGGCCACTTTGTTTTACCGTCAGCAAATTGAAAACCATGATACGCATTGATCATGATTTTTGCTCCTGTAGCCTTGACACGGTTATAGGTAGCAGGGTCAAACAGGCTCGGCAGCCGCTCATGGTAGGTAGCACCCCTGACCGTCCTTACGGTTAAAGGATTAATTAACTTCTGGGCCGGATCCATCTTCCCAATCCCATGCAGGAAACCGCTTGCCAATTGTGTGGCTTCTCCCCAGTCTTCGGAATAATCAATGGATACAGCCGTTGCCCTCATAGCATCTGTACCTTGATAAAGTCTCAAATTGTCAAGATTAGGGCCTTCATTGACGGTGGTCGTCAGTTTTATGGTGTTATTGCCGGCCTGAAGAGTAGCCGTTCTATGAACCCTTTTCCACGTTTTCCAATTAGCGGTTGCAGGGAAGGGAAGAGGGTCTATGTCCGGGATACCATTAACTTCCACTATAAGAGGTCTCTCGCTATTCGTATTTTTGTCGTTGGAGTATCTGATTTCTAATAAGTAGGTTCCTGCGACAGGTACATTCACTGTCCATGTTATAGAACCGCCGGGTTTGGCATGGAAATCTACAAATCCGCTGCCTTGAAAATCTCCACTGTTCTTGTTGCTATCGACCTTCGCATTAACCAATTCAGCGTCTTCAGCTTCGTATACCGGATTTGAAGGGGGGGCTACAACAGCGTTATCAAACTTTGCAGATTGATTGAATGTAGCAAATCCGACTTTGCCCGTTGTAAAGGATGCATCGGACACGGAAAGCTTTCGTTCACCGTTTACGAATCCTTCTATCGTACTGCCGTTAACAAGGATTTTCAGATTATACTCTGTATCATTCATCAGTGGATTGGATATGGATTGCAGCACGATCCATAGACCGGCTTCTTTCTTTCTCAGAGCGAGTGTTTGGTCAGAAGAAGTATATGCGAGCTCATAATAGTTATCATGATCGATAAACCTTGCCATGAGATGTACCGAATTGGTTGTAAAACTGTCCAATGTCTCTACATTTACATCGGCACTAAATGAATAGTTTGTCCAAGAGGGTTCTCCTGCTACGCTTTGAGCAGAGCCTGACAGACTGCTTTGCCTGTAAGCCCCGTTTCCTGCGTTCATATAAGTCCCCCAGATTCCGCCCTCAACAGCCCAATTTGCTGTTGAAGCGTTTTCAAAATTGTCGGATAAGAGATACACAGGTACCATAGACTGGGTGGCAGCGAATGAAGCTGCAGGCATCAAACTGAACAGCAAGGATAAAACCAATAAAAGGGACACAAACAACGTTTTCTTACTTTTATCCATGTGTCACTACTCCATTTCATGATTTATTTTAATTCCTAATTAAAACTCCAGCAAATCCTCCTTTCCCATATTTTCTGATGCTTCCGGGAAACGTGGCATGGCTCCGCCATTGTCACAAACATCAACAATTGCTAGAGCCAGTGTAGTATTTCTATCCGCAATAAATCAATCTCAAATCAATAGAATGCGTATTCAAAATTCCCAAAACCAATATCAAATATGAGCAAATCATCATCAAAAACAAAAAAACGGTGCAACGCCTGACGATGTCTACTTCCCGCGGCACTGCAGGAGTGCCGCCGGTCTGGCAGCACAGGACGGGCATGCTCCAAGTTGTAGGACATAGATGGTCTTATAAAGCCTGTAGGAAAATTGTGGAATTTCATTTGTAGTGTATTGTAGTATAATATTTAGGAACGCAGGCTCTCCAAGACCGTCCCTTCTAGCGGAGCGTGGAGACGAACCTTCGAATGCGGCTGAAGATCCGGGTACCCTCCTCCGTGCGAAATTTTGTTACCCGAACTCACTAATCATAATAATGAGGGGGATCTCATGAACGTAAAGCGAGTTTTGAACACTAGAAATAGTATCATTTACACCCAAATTTTATCTTATATATTGATTCTGTTAATTCCTATCATTTTCACTGGAATCGTTTATTTTGTTACTGTAAGGACCATTGAGCAAGAAACAAACAGGGCAAATCTTGCTATGCTGAAACTAGTTCAGTTGAATATGGACAACATCTTAAAGGATGCCGAGCGCTTAAGTTTTGATATTGCCTTTAACCCGGATATTCAATTGCTGGCTACTTCGCAGGAAACGAACTGGAATAACAAACAGTATGAGGTTTCTCAGATAGTAAAAGATTTCAAAAGGATGAATATAACGAATGGCTACATAGATAATTTTTATGTGTACTTTAAAAACTTGGATGCTGTGATTTCTTCAACAACAGCTTCAAGGAGTAATTATATGTACTCTAATCTTGTCAATAATGACCTAAGGTATGAACAATGGATAGATACTCTTCAAAATGCGTACAACGGCAGATATATCTCAATAGGCAATAAGACAAACTCAAATGAGGATTCCGGAGCGCTCGCTTACATGCGTTCAATCCCAATATCAAATTGGGAGAAGTCTCTTGCCACAATCGTCATCCTGTTAAATAAAGAACGATTTACTGAAATGATTCAAAATATACAATCGGCGCAGTATGGAAGTATCTTTATTTTAGACCAGGATAACAACATTCTTGCGTCGACGGCTTCTTTTCATTTATCGGATATCTTACAGGTGGATGAGCTTAAGCGTAGCGATAATATGCTGGTGAAAGGACAAGGAAAGGATTCATTAATCATATCCTATACGAAATCCGATGTATCCCAGCTAAAGTATGTTTCCATTGTTCGGCGAGAGATTGTGATGGAAAAAAGTGAGTTTACAGAAAAATTAATGATTGCAAGCATTATACTATGTTTAATTTTTGGAGGAGCAGTATCGGTTTTACTTACATGGCGTAATTATAATCCGGTTCGTAATCTCATACGTATCGTCCAAAATGGGAAAATAAAGAACCCTTATGACAGATCCAGTAATGAATATCAGTTTATTTATGAGGCCATCCAGGATACTCTTCAAGAAAAGGAAAAAATAAACCTGAAACTTATACAGCAAAGCAGTGTTGTGAGAGCGGATTTTCTGCAAAAGCTTTTAAAAGGGAAGTTTGGCAATATATCTGTACATCACAATGCATTTTACGCTCTTGACATGCAGTTTATATCCGGTGATTTTATAGTAGTGCTCCTATCCATAGAAGATAAGGGCAAGCTTATTTCCTTAGGGATTGGAGATGATTTTGAAGCGAAGTCAAAGCTCCCCAGTTTTGTGATCACCAATGTTTTTGAGGAGCTTTTGGGACAAAGGTATAAGAATTTTGTTACAGAGATTGATGAGAAAATAGTATTCCTAGTGAACCTGCAGGATCCTGAAGCGGTAGATCATGTGCAGGAATTGGTAAACATTACAGAAGAGCTGCAAAGCTTTTTTAGAAAATATTACAATATGATCCTTACAGTCTCCATCAGCGATGCCCACACGGGTATCCATGGCATGCAGGAAGCATATCAGGAAGCCGTAGAAGCCCTGGAATACAAATTGATTGCCGGTAACGGAAAGATCATCAGCTTCCAAAGTCTGAAATATAATGTCAGAGATTATTTCTACCCTCTTGAAAAAGAGCAAAAACTAGTGAATTGCATCAAATCCGGAGAGTTTGAAAAAGGAAAGCAATTACTTGATGACATTATTCGCTCCAACTTTATTGACGGCACTCCCACTGCTGAAATGACAAGGTATTTTATGTTTGACCTTGCAAGTACAGTCGTAAAAACAGTAAAAGAAATATCTGCTGCTGAGCCGGTGGAAAAATTGTTTGAATGTGAAACCGTAGCTGAACTGCAGGCTGAAATTACCAATACACTATCATCAGTATGTAAACACATACAGTCAAAAACCGGTAATCGTTCCTACGAATTGAGCAGGAGTATCATCGAGTTTGTTAACAGCCACTATGGAGAAGTTACCTTAAATATAGCAATGATTGCAGAAAATCTGGGAATTACTCCAAGCTATATGTCCAAGCTCTTCAAAGAACAAACCGGAGAAACCTTGCCGGATTATATCAATAAGGTAAGGCTGGAAAAAGCGAAAGTATTATTAAGGGAAGAAAAACTCAATATCTCCGACGCGGCTGTCAAAGTAGGGTATTTAAACAGCAATGCGTTGATACGCAGTTTTAAAAAGTATGAGGGAGTTACTCCGGGAAAATATAAAGAGTGATGATGTATTGGCCGTTAAGCAATCAGGCAGTAAAATTACAAGTATAGGACGTACATCGTTCGGGACGAATATTATTTGAAATAAGCGTAATTTTAAAAGCTTGCTCAACTATCGGAGAACAGGTCGGTATAGAGAAGATGAACAGGGTCTTGATGACATATGAAGCAGATCCTTTCCGTGTTGTATATGCGTACTATAAAGAAACGAAGGATGCAGCTGCCGCAGCAATTATTGGCTTAAAGCTAGATCCAGAACAAAAAGATGCAGTAATCCTACATATCGCTGTAGATCATAGCGCTTTGTTGCAGTTAATCATTTACCATCTTCTTTTTCTTCATTGATTCCTGCTCCCGGAAAGCCGAAGGAGACAGGCTGTACTTTTTCTTAAACAACGTGGAAAAGTAGGGTGCATTATATATACCGACCGATTCGCTGATATTTGCGGCTGTCTCATTGGTCGACGTGAGCAGTTCCTTGGCCTTTTCCAGTCGGATATGATTCAGATATTCACTGAACGATTGCCGGATTGCTCCTTTGAACAGCTTTCCCAGGTAACTTGGAGACAAACCGGCAATATTAGACACTAGCTCAAGGGATAAATTCGGTTCGGCATAATGCTCCTGAATATAGTTTTGCACCTTTTCAATGACAATGTTGTGCTTTTGAGCGTTTATCCAATGGTTTTTCTCCTCGATCAGGGCGCAAATATTGTTGCAATATCGGATGAAAATGTCTTTGATTTCCGATAAGTTCTCGGCAGCCTCGATATCGGTAACCACATCCAAATATTCATTGAAATTAGAGTCCGGAAGATGCTGCAGATAATCAAAGTGCTTGAGCAGGGAGAGCATTAATTGAATGCTGTATGTTATCACTTGGTTCACTGAACCGGATGAGATTTGCTCGATAAACTGTTCGGTGGCATCCTGAACGAAGTCCGGCTTGCCGGATTGAACGGCTTCAATCAGCCTCTTCTCACCATCTACCGGGTAATTTACGGTGGTCATAATATGCGATCGGGTTGTCTGGGCATCCAGAATCGATTCTTTTCCATAAATCAATCGATACTTCACATACTGCTGTGCCGAGGTATAGGAGAACGAAATATTTTTTCTACCATAGCTCATGTCTCCGACCCCGATAGAGACCGTCAGTTTGAAGTATCGATTTAGGAAACCTTGTACGTTGCGCAAAGCAGGTTTCAACTCTTCAGGTCGCTCATTCTTCATATACCGACAGATGGCTACCGCTTCATTTTCCCCTGTAATCAGATAATCACATGCCCCGAGAGGCTCCAGCATCTCCATTGCAATATTCCCGAGGGCGAAGCGCATCAGTGGCATCTGTCCGCCTTCTGTTCCCCCTCTCGCTGGCTCCAGATCATCGATTTTGAACACGATCACGCAGAAATAAGACGCTGAGAGCTCCTCATCGATGTCTCGAATGAGTTCTCCAGGTACGGAGGTTTCGAGCGAATTGCTTCTGATCAGTGAATGCAGATAATGCTCCCGAATCGTTCGGGATGAGCGGCTGATAACGAATTGCATCGACTTTTCCCTTTCCTCTAGCGTTGTGAACATTTCAGCCATGACCTGATATTCATCGATGATCGGCGACTTTAGAGTGGCTGAATTCTGTATGATCTTCTCAAATAATGTCGAAAGCGGCCTATAAATGCTTTTGCTCAGAAAAATTGAAACAAGCAGGCCGATCAGCACGATCCCTCCCGTCACAAGCATTGTAACATTGCGAAGATGGTCAATATTGTAGATCAGACTGGAGTAGGGGGTAACGCTTACAAAATACCAGTTCATTTCCTCGGACTTTACATAAGTAATCAGATGCTTCTCATTATGAATATTTGCCGTAAAGCTGTTCTCCGTCTCATCCTGACTCAAAATCTGCTGCACATACGGCGTTCTGGACAAATCTTCCAGAAACAGATTCGAATCCGTATGAGACAGCACCTTGCCCTCATTGTTGATGACGAACACGTTGTTGGCTGAATCCGCTTTGCCGATTTTGCGGATCGTCGTCAGGATGGACTGCTCCTCAACATTGATGTAGATGAGCGGATTACTCGTGGTGCGCAATGAATAGTTCGGGTACAGCAGAAAGGTCAGGAACTGCAGCGGTGCATCGTTATTTCGGTTAGGAACGGTCAGACTCCGCGGGTAAAACTCCATATATTGCTCAGCGCTGATGGCATAGAGCGAGGAATCAAACGGCAGCCCGGCCGTATCGACTACAGTTTTCGTGGACGGTCGATAGATCCCGATACTGTATATGTACGGATACGCGCTTTGAATCTGGGACAACTGTTGAAAGACATGGTAATTCCTCGTCTTATCCTCCTCCGTATCATTCAGGAATGAAGTAATCTCCGGCTGGGTAAGCAGGGAATTACCGATCGTCATGGCTTGGTTATAGACGACATCGGATGCGTAGCTGATTTGGGATAGCATGGCTTTGGAATTGCGATCTATTTCTTTGACTGCACTCATGGAGAAAAAATAAAAGAGATAGGTGGACAGCAGACTCACCGTGAGAAGAATGAGCAGAAAATATGAAATGGCGAGTTTCTGGAATGCCTTATATCGAACAAGCCGATCCATGGTGATTCGCATAAAGATTCCTCCGTTGCAGCTAGTATAATTTCTTCAATATAAAATAAAGCCGGTTAAAAAGATACTCCATTCTTAAAAAATGAAAATCAGTTCGGATATTTGAAAGCCCTTTATTCAAATCGTGAAAGCGAAATCTGGTATTTAAAATTGGCAACACCTACCTGCTGATATAGAGTTATAGCAAGCGACAACGTAGCCAAGAAATGTTCACTAAGCCTATGCTTCCGAAGTGAGTTTTGTACGAAGCCGATTCAGGAAGCAACGCTCACAAAACTTTTAGGAGGATAAGAAATTGGAAAAGAGACAGCGACTGGCATTCGGCATATTTTCTGATATCCATAAGAACGGAACGTCTTACCTGCTGGTTCTTCCGGCGATGGTGTATACTTTTATCTTCGGGTATATGACCTATCCGTATATGATCATTGCTTTTCAACGATTCAATTATACGAAGGGGATATTCAATAGCGAATGGGTGGGGTTGGAAAACTTTGAGTTTTTTTTTCGCTCCTACAAGGCTTTAACCGTCACCTTTAATACCATTTTCCTGAATATGCTCTTTATTGTCTTTGGTACGCTGATGGCTCTTGTGATTTCACTCGTGTTGAACGAGTTACGCAAGAAGCTCTTTGTTAAAATCAGCCAATCGGTAATGCTGTTCCCGCATTTCATTTCCTGGATCGTGGTCAGTTATGTATTGTATGCTTTCTTCTCCATGGATATGGGACTTGTAAACCAAATGCTGAATAAGCTCGGAATCGCCTCTGTCAACTGGTACACGGAGCCGGAGGTGTGGCCTGCAATCCTCACTGTGATGCATGTATGGAAGGGAGCGGGGATGAGCGCCGTGATTTATCTGGCTACCATTACCGGCATCGATGAAACCTTGTATGAAGCGGCCGAAATCGATGGGGCCAACCGATGGCAGATGTGCATACGCATCACCCTTCCTCTAATGATGCCTACGGTCGTCATTCTGACGTTACTCTCGATGGGCAAAATTATGTATGGGGATTTCGGCATGATCTATGCCTTGGTCGGCGACAATGGCACCTTGTATTCGACCACGGACATCATCGATACGTATGTATTCCGCTCTTTACGTCAGATCGGTAACCCTTCCGAAGCGATGGCCGTCGGGCTGTTTCAGTCCGTGGTCGGGTTCATTCTCGTCTTCGGTACGAATGCGATTACCCGCAAATTTTTCAAAGACGGCGCTTTGTATTAAAATCCCGATCCGGCAAAAGCCTGCCGAAGTATGGTTTTAGGAGGAATAGTAATGAAGAAGTTTTCCCTCAGCAAGACGGTCATGTATACCCTGATCTCGATTTATTCGGCGATTTGTCTTCTTCCGATGCTGCTGGTGCTGATGATCTCGGTCACGGATGAGGATGCCGTATTGAAGAACGGCTACAGTCTTTTTCCTGAGAAATTTTCCTTGTATGCCTATAAACTGATTTTTACGGGCGGCTCCCAGGTGATGCAGAGCTATTCCATTTCCATCTTCGTCACTATCGTCGGCACGCTTCTTGCGGTTTTGGTGACATCCATGGCTGGCTATACGCTGGCGAACAAAAATGTGAAATACCGTAATCTGCTGGCGCTCTATTTTTTCATCACCATGATTTTTTCCGCCGGGATTGTGCCTTGGTATTTGATGAACCGCTTGCTCGGTTTGACCAACAATATTCTGGCATTGATTATTCCGTCGCTTCTGTTCAGCCCGTTCAACCTTTTTCTGGTACGTAACTTCATGAACGGCGTACCCGATTCGCTGAGAGAGTCGGCGACCATTGATGGGGCGGGCGACATTACGATTGCGTTCCGGATCTATCTTCCGCTGTGCATGCCCGTTCTGGCGACGATTGCGCTCTTCTACGGACTGGATTACTGGAACAACTGGTGGAATGCGATCATGCTGATCGACAGCAAGGATTTGTACCCGCTGCAATTTATGCTACTGCAGTTGCAATCGGAGATCAGCATGCTGAACGAGATGACGATGTTGGCCGGAACAAGCGAAATGACGCTTCCTTCGGAATCGGTCAAGATGGCGACAGCGATCGTGACGGTCGGGCCGATCATCTTCCTCTATCCGTATTTGCAGAAGTACTTCGTGAAGGGCTTGGTTATCGGTTCGGTCAAAGGCTGATATATCCCTTAGGGGTTAACATAAATAAAGCACTATATAAGGGAGGTCAATATTTTTTGTGAAAAAATGTTACGCATTTCTATTAGCTGCGGTGCTTGTCCTTTCGACATTGATGGGATGCAGCAAGGATTCTAATTCAGCCAACACTGCGGATAAGGGAGGCAGGCCTGCTGGGACGGTCAAAATCAAATATTTGGTTCCCGGCACGGAGCCGAAAGACTACAAGGAAGTGTTCCAAAAGGTCAACGAGAAGCTGGCTGCGGACGGTGTCGGCGTTGAGGTGGAGAAAATCTATATTCCGTGGGATGCGTGGGATCAGAAGCTGAACTTGATGCTGTCCACTGGCGAGGATTTCGACCTGTTCCACGTCATGCAGGACCGTACGCCGTTCTCCAGCTACTATAATCGTGGTGCATTGGCGGATATATCGGATGCGATCGAAAAGTATGGAAAAAATCTGAAGAAGTCTATTCCGGGCGATATCTTCGACGGGGCTAAAATCGATGGCAAGTATTATGCCGTTCCATCTTATTGGGTTGAAATGGCGAGTGAAGGCCAATTCAATATTCGTCGCGACATTCTCCGCGAGAACAATCTCAAAGAGCCGACTACTCCGGCTGAATTGATCAGCGCTTGGGAGATTGTCATGAAGAACTGGAAGGGAAGCAACAAGCCCTATCTGGGTACTCGCTCGGACTTTGATCCGATCTACCTGCATACGTCCATCCTGCACCGGACTTATGACACCTTCCCGTTCACGGTGAAGGATAAGTTCTTCTATGTAAATCAAAGCGGCGAGGTCAAGTCTTGGATTGAGACCGAGGAGTTCAAGAAGGATGCGTCCTTCATGCGCGAGCTGTACACAAAAGGAATTACCAATCCTGATATCTTGGTCATGAAGCAGGAGCAGGTAGATGCGCAACTCGACAGCGGTGAATGGTTCGTCCGCCTGGGAACCGGCGGAAGCTTGAACGGGCTCAAGAAGTACAATCCAAAAGCCACTGTAGACGATATCGGTGTTGTATGGTTTAACCCGGAGAAAGAATATCTGCGTCCGCTCACCTTCAAGAACGGGAATGCCGTGCCGGTGAACAGCAAGCATCCGGAAGCGTCCGTCAAATTCATGGATTGGATGCTGGCAAGTCAAGAGAATTATGATCTGGTTCAATATGGCATCGAGGGTAAGCACTACACCAAGGACGGCGGGAAGGGCTTTAAGCCAATCAGAGATCCGGAAAACAATAACAATTCGAGATATAGAGGATCTGATTCGCAGAACGGCAACGTAAACTTCATACGTTTTGACTTGGAGAATAGCATTCCCGACAACAACAAAGTCTTGTTTGAGCCAAATCCGAAAGCGATCAACAGTATCGCGGCGAACTTTGTTTTTGACCCGACGAAAGTAAGAACCGAGTACACCAACATTTTGTCGGAAGCTTCGGCGAGCATCACTCCGATTTATATGGGCGTTCAAGAATACGGCAAGGCCTTCCCGACAGCACTGGAAAAAATGAGGAAAGTCGGTCTGGATAAGGTAGCTGCGGAATACCAGAAACAATTCAAGGAATATCAGGCTTCTCGAAAATAAACGAGTCGAAACAAAAGGAAGGTGTGGAGAAATTTGACCCTGAAGACACAAAGAATTGAATTTGAAGCGACAAAAAAGATCTATGAGAGTGCGACCTTGGTATTTCATGGTGTGGACGGTTTTGATGTCTACAATATTTCGATTCCGTTCATACGGGACGGGAAGCGCTATTTGTTCGGGCGGGTAGAACGTCGCGAGGAATGGGCCCGCTCTTGGGTCCGCCTGTTCGAGGAGACGGGACAGGATGAATGGACCGTGGTGGAAGATAGTATGATCTATACGCTGGAGGACCCTTACATCAGTGAGATCGGTGATGAGCTTGTAATGGGCGGGACTCATGTGCAATATCAGAGTGGAAGATACAGCACATTTTTTGGCTATTTCTTTCGGGGCATCGACCTCCATAATTTGTACTACTTCACTACCGGACCTAACAAAATGAAGGATATTCGCCTTGTTCCGTTGCCGGACGGCAAGATCGGCGTCTTCTCGCGTCCGCGTGGCACGGAGACGAGGAGCAAATACGGGAGCGAATCAATGATCGGCTTCACGATCGTTGACAGACTGGAAGAGTTGATTGCGGACGTCATCGAGAACGCACCGTACATTTACGGCATCTTCGGGGAAGGCGAATGGGGAGGTGTGAATCAGGCTTATCTGCTTGATAGCGGCAAAATCGGCGTCATCGGCCACATTTGCTACCGGGATAAGGATGAGAACGGAGGGGAAGTGAAGGTGTACCTGAACATGGCCTTCGTCTTCGATCCAACCACCCGAGAGTCCTCGGACCTTCATCTGGTCGGAAGTCGTCCCTGCTACCCGCCGGGACCTGCCAAGGCACCGGATTTGGTCGACTGTGTCTTTACTTCGGGCATTGTGATGCGTCCGGACGGCAAGGCCGATCTGTACAGCGGCATTGGCGATTGCCAGGCGGGGCGTATTACGATCGACTATCCGTTCGCAGGACATGGGTGTCTTGTCTAGAAAGATAGCTTCTGAGAAGACCATTTTGAAGGCAATCATAAAAGATAATCTCGATTTAAACAACGGTGAAACCTCAGTTCTATTAACACAAGCTTGTTTTATCGATAATGAAAGAGAGTTCATAATTTGAAGGTATGTTAGGTTAATTGTTTCGATTCGCTTATCATGAACATCCTTCCGATCATATTGATGTAAATATAACCGGCTGCAAACAGCATGCTGCCGGTTTTGATTTTTTCGTAATAAACAGGTGATTATTGCTCCAACATCTTTTCAAGCTTACCACACCAGTTCGCCCATATTGCGCCCTTGTGCACTGCTGCATTTAAAGACTGAAATGCCTTCATTGCATCGGATATGATCATTGCAAGGGTTTTTCATACGTGCTTGTATGACAACATCTCCTTATTATTTCATCACCTCCTTAAAGTTTGCGGCTCTTCGGACGTAGCGCCCACGAGGCGAGAGCTAGGATTGCAAGACCAAGAGTGCTCCAAATATGGTACGCATAAGCCCCGTAGTCCCCCACGAATGCATGTGATGCAGCTGCACCCGTCATTCCAAAGAATATGCCTGCATACGCCCATTCCTTAAGCCGCAAAAAGCCCGGCACGAGGATGGCTATGGTCCCAAGTACTTTCCAAATCCCGAGAATGGTCAAAAAGTACACAGGATACCCTACTATCTCCACTGTATCGAGCGTTCCCCATTGATGGGTTAGTTCCCCAATTCCTCCGCTCCCCTCAACGAATGCAAGCAGCACCGTTATAACCCAATAGGTGACAACTTTTCCCGTGGGTTGGGTTTCTTCTTTTGAGGTTGTTACCGCATCGACAATCTTGCTCATTTGTTTCCTCCTCCAAACCTATTGGACACCATTTACTGTCTCATTTAACTATAGGACACCATTTACTGTCTTATCAATAGTGTTATTCATTTTCACATGAAACAGTTGATTTTCTTTGGAAATAAGGTGGACCTATTGACTAGACACTATTTACTGTCCTATAATCAAAGCACTAATCTTTTTAATTTCATTTCATGCGAGGGAGTGGTGATAATGAGCGCAGTTGCACAGACACGGGATGTCTATTATGCCCTGGCCGATCCGACCCGGCGCGAAATCATTCGACTGCTGGCGGATGCGGATGAATTGCCGCTCCATCGGTTGACTCCACATTTTACGATGGGCCGCAACGCAGTCTCCGGGCATTTGACGATTTTGAAGGAAGTCGGCCTTGTGACCGAGCGTAAAGTCGGCCGTGAGACGCGAAACCGTCTCAATCCCGCACCGCTGAAGGAACTCCAGGACTGGTTGTCGTACTACGAGAAATTTTGGAAACAAAATATGGTTCGTCTGGATCAGCTTCTTAAGGAGGAACAGGACTAAAGCAAGATCTATCGCTCCCTGGGCCAGCCGCGGAGAAAACACGACGCATCTTAATCAAACCGGCTTCAACAAAGACCAAGCGCTCGGATGGCGCATAATAAAGTGATAATACGAGGAGGATGGATATGTCCCATATCGTTGATTTTAAAACTGTGTCTACGGTTGGTTTAGAGTCTTCACCTGTAGTAGATGCGCTTGCTGGTTTACGTGCTAATGAAGCCCGTTACTTCATGAACAAATATAAGCATGAATTTACGGTAGTACCAGCTAGCGAGAGCCCGGAGACCATCGATTATGTGAACCGAATTTTGAAAGAAGTACGTGATATTGAGTTTGCGGCCAAACCTTTAGAAACGTCGCGTTTTCAAGTGGAAAATATCAAATGGGCCTTCGTCTTTTATGAGGATGGTCTAGAGGTCAACGTCATGTATACGGTTGATGACCCTAAGAAGCGGGCCGTTGGTTTTAAGCTATCTGAGGGGATGGAGGTACCAAAGGAGTTAGCAGAGAAGTTTAAGTTTGCTAGACAGAAGTCTAAACTAGCTGGAACAATTCGAGGCTCGTTTTTTGTGATTAAAGGAGAATATTAAAAGTAAAAGCAAAAGCGCAAGCATAGCGGTGGATCCGAACCATCGCTATTTCGTTTGCAACACTGCGCTGCACCTCATTGCGCTAACGGAGACGTTAGTTCAATCAAACAGCGGCAGTCTAGGACTTTTTTTGCAGTCCAGGCTGCCGCTGTGTCTATATTATTCAAGACAGTAGTATCGACATCAAAACGGAGTGGCACATCCGTGACATTCTGTATTGGCTAGTATCTCTAGATCGTAAGTACTTATGTCCATAATGAATAAGTTCATAAATATATCTCACCTGTATGTTATCGTCCAACATTAACGATCTTCCTTACCCAGGTTGGCTCACTCGTCGCCGCCCGTACAAGGCAGTCAGCACAGTCTGAGAAGGGAAGCGGCAGGAACGGAGCGATACGGGCTGAGGGATCTGCCGTATATTTCAAAGTGGCAGCCACGTCACGAAGTCCGGCCGGTCGTACAATAACCCAATCTAGGTCGCTCCGTTGCACCGCACGCTCGGCAATGGCCTTGTCCTTGATCGCCTTCGAGAAGATGCGCCGGTTAATGCTTATTGCCCACCGATTGACTGCGGAAAGTTCTTTCCCGTCGCTCAGACCAATGCCGCTCTGCATGACTAGGCGCTTAACTCCAGCACCCTGACAGGCCGCGAGGATATTCGTGATTCCCTCCGACATGACGGTACCCGGCGAGAAGTTTGCCGCAAGGATATTCGGGATTCCCTGCGACATGAAGGTACCCGGCGAGAAGTTTTTGGTTGGACCTATGCAACTGATTACCACATCTGTACCGACAATGGCTTTGGCCATACTCGACGCGTCGAATACATCCCCCTGCCGGGTGCTGAGCCGCTCTGCGGGTGTGATGACTTCCGGCCGGCGAGCCACGGCTACAACCTCATGTCCCAATTCAAGTGCTCGCTCCATCACTTTCCTCCCAGTGGCCCCTGTTGCTCCAATAACCGCGATTTTCATAGAGATGTTCCTCCTTCGATTGGTGATCATGATTAACTCTATCCGCTTACGTGCACATAAAATGCACATTAGTGTATTAAGAAGCAACTATGTATAATTGTAAACAGAAATAGAAAGTTTGCAATTAATAAAAAGGCAGGTTCCGTGCATTAGTTCACAAATCCTTTATAATTGTGTATTTATTTTTAGGAAAGCTGGTGATTCTCAAGTGTCAAAGATGGATCGAAGGATACGCAAATCCCAAGAAGCAATGAAAACGGCTGTTATTGAACTGATGATTGAAAAAAATTTTGATCAGATTACGATACAAGATATTTCCGACAGGGCAGATGTTAGCCGAAGAACCATCTATCTTCACTACACGGACAAATTTGATCTTCTGGATAAGCTCATCGAAGAACATATTGACGAGTTGCGGGAACTCTGCGATTCCGCAGGCAATGACGCCGATTATATGGAAGCGGTGTTGTTATGGTTCAAGTATTTTGAGAGTCATTATTTATTCTTCTCCGCGATGTTAGCGAGTAAAGGGGGTTCTTTTTTCCGCAATCGATTCCTTGAGTTTTTTCTCCAAGAGTTAAAGAAGAAAGAGAACGATATGCCCGAAGGGAACAATCAAGGATTAACTGACGGTGAGGATATTGATATTCAATTTTTAGGAGCGGCTATCGTAGGGGTAATGGAATGGTGGTTCAAGAATGGAAAGCCTCACGCTCCTTCCTTCATGGCTCAACGATTGGGATCATTGCTTGAACGGAATCTTGAAGCTGATTTCCCGCTTGCATGAAGGAAACTTCTATGCTAGATCCAATTACCGAATGGTAAGTAAGCTATTAGTATGTCATGCGGGAGGTTTTCTGAATCTATTCCTGAGTTGTGACAAAAGTACTATGCTGAGTGCCATTTTGTACTAAGAAAACTCCCGTGATTCGAGGGGATTTGTGACAAATTACGTTAAAGTGCACATGGTGTGTGAAATTCCATAATTGAATAGAATTGTTCCTTTAATGGTTAGATTTTTTGTTCCGTAATTCGTTGGAAAAAGACTTATATACATGAATGTTAATAAATAGCATAAAAACGCCTTAGGCTGATACAAATAAGTCTATTTCCCGGGGATAGGAAACGGGACTCCGCGAGGATATCAAGATCATTCATCTCCAGTAATTTTTCCTTATTATGATTGAGAGTATTCGGAACCACACATATTAAGAACGATCGTTCAAAATAATTGTTGACCGATCGTTCTTAATATACTAAAATTGTTTTGAAAGGAGGGAGCAATGAGATGGCCAGGACAAAAGAATTCGATGAAGATGCCGTTCTGCTTAAAGGCATGCGGTTATTTTGGGAACAAGGTTATGAGAAGACATCCATTCAGGAACTGGTCTCACATATGGGGATTCATAAAGGGAGCATGTATGATACCTTTGGCGATAAGCAATCCTTGTATGTCAAAGCATTGAAACGCTATAGTGAAATGTTGGAGCAATCGGTTAAGCGTCGTATGGCTGATACCCGTTCTGCCAAGGAAGCAATCCGACTGTTGTTTGAAATTGCAATCCAACAAAGAGAAGAGTTTCCTGAAGGCTGCTTTATAGTGAATACCGCGGTTGAGTTGGCAAAACATGATTCTGAGGCCAGAGAATGTGTTCATCTAAACTGGGCCCGTACAGAACAGTTAATACGTGATCTTATTGTGGTAGGCCAACAATCGGGGGAACTTTCACAGACACACAATGCGGAATGGCTGTCTTATTATTTCAATAATGCACTAATAGGACTTCTAGTTATGGTTAAGACTATAACGGACAGAGAAAAATTACGTCAGATCATTGAAATGAATATGTCGGTATTGGAATGAATGGTTATTTTATCATTTAAAATAGTAAAACTATGGGGGCGAAACAATATGGGAAAACTTGATGGGAAAGTGGCTTTAATTACAGGAGGCAATAGCGGAATCGGTTTGGCAACCGCAAAGTTGTTTGTGGCAGAAGGTGCAAAGGTCGTTATAACAGGCCGGAATCAGACCACGTTGAGCTCGGTGGCTGAGGAGCTTGGCGCCAATGTCCATGCGATTAAGGCGGATGCAGCCGATCCAGCAAGCATGGAAAATGCGGTGTCCGAAGTAGTATCAACCTTCGGCAGACTTGACATCGTATTCGCTAATGCCGGCATTGCAGCCCCTACACCACTAGGAAGTACAGAGCTTTCGGTTTTTGAAGAAGTGCTTAAGGTTAACGTAACCGGAGTCTTTTTCACTGTACAAGCCGCCCTCCCCCACTTGAAGGAAGGAGCTTCCGTAATCTTGACCGGCTCAACGCGTGCAACTGATGGTGCGCCGGAAAGATCAGCCTATGCGGCGAGTAAAGGAGCCATCAGCAGCATGGCTAGAGTGTTAGCTTCCGAGCTGTCGCCGCGGGGCATTCGTGTAAACACTCTGGTTCCAGGGGCAACACGTACACCAATTTGGAAACAGTCTACACCTGATGAAATAGCAAAACTGGAGGCTGTACATGCGCGTGCGATTCCTCTTAAACGCATGGGTGATCCGGAGGAAGTTGCCAAGGTTGCCTTGTTCTTGGCTTCTGATGATTCTTCATATGTGCAGGGGACAGAAATCATCGTTGACGGGGGAGCAGCAGCAGCTCCGCTGGGAGCGCCAATATACAGACAAGGATAAGTACGCCCTTCTTATTCTTATTTTTGAACGATCGTTCAAGTTCGGTGAATGAACACATTAATATTCGAATTTAAATAAGTAGCAAAGTATTAAAATCCAACTGAAAGGACTATAATCCGATATGCCGTTATTACATGTTCTTATGACAAAACTTTAACTTAAGAGAATTTTCACAAGACAGAAGGGAATGTATTCAATTGATAAAAACATACGATAAAACAACAACAGGGCTTCTTTTAGTTGATCCTTATAATGATTTCTTATCACCGGAAGGCAAGCTTTTCCCACGTGCTAAAGAAGTTGCAGATTCCGTAAACTTGCTCGAACATTTAAAAGAAATCCTTATTGTAGTTCGGAACGCCGGCATTCAAGTTTTTTTTGTTCCTCATCACAGATCTGAACCGGAAGATTTCCAAAATTGGAAACATCCGACTCCATATCAGCTCAAAAGTAAACAAGGACAGGTGTTTGCTAAAGATTCTTGGGGTGGGGAATTTCATCCAGATTTTCAACCTCACAAGGGTGATGTGATTATCAAAGAGCATTGGGCAAGCAGCGGATTCGCGAACACTGACCTTGATCATCAACTTAAGATGCATGGTGTACAAAAGATTATTGTTATTGGTATGTTAGCCAATACTTGCATTGAAGCGACTGCACGCTTTGGCATGGAGCTTGGTTATCATGTTACCCTTGTTAAAGATGCTACAGCAGCTTTTAGTAATGAGGCTATGCACGCGGCGCATGAAATTAATGGCCCTACATTTGCACATGCCATTTTAACAACAGAAGAACTTCTTGCTGCTCTGTAAGAAGCCTACAAAGAACTAACGAAAACTGTGAAAATTTATTGGGTTAGACCACCACCCTACCTATGGACGGGTATAGCCTTGATAGGACGGTACCAACATGAATGACAAAATCGTAATGCCGGTATGGACGTTTGGACTGTTCATCGTCGTGATGAACACGACGATGTTTAATGTCTCCCTTCCGAGCATCATTCGGGAAATCGGCGTTTCGGCGGCTCTCGGATCGTGGATTGTTTCAAGTTACTCAATCGGCTATGCATTATCAACGGTGATTTACAGCAGACTCTCCGACGTGCTGCCGATTCGAAGATTGCTGTGGATTGGACTCGCGATACTAGGGCTTTCTTCCGTCTTCGGCATCATGGCGACGAATTTTCAAGCTCTGCTTATGGCTCGGATTGCGCAGTCCGCCGGCGCCGGCGCGATGGCAGGACTTGGTCTCGTTCTCGCTAGCCGGTATATTCCTTATGAAAGGCGAGGCAGAGCGATATCAATGATTTCGGCGGGAGCTGCCATGGCATTCGGACTCGGGCCAATTGTCGGCGGGTTGATCAGCGAGTATATCGGCTGGAATGGGTTATTTGCCGTCACTTGCCTTGTGATTGTCCTTCTCCCGATTCTGCTGCGCCTTCTCCCCAAAGAGCAGCCAAAGCCGTTCCGGTTCGACATAGCCGGAGCCATCCTAACCGTGGTCAATGCAGCGACGCTTCTGATCGCCATAACCCAGCGCTCGGCCGTTTGGCTGATAGCCGGATTGTTATCGATCGCCGCCCATGTCTGGCACCTCAGACGCGCGCAAGAAACGTTCATCAACCCGGATCTCTTGGCTAAGCCCATGTACCGGAAACTGCTTGTTATCGGTTTCTGCATCATGATGCTCAATCTAGGTAACTTGTTTTTAATGCCCCTGGCACTTGCCAATCTGTTCGCCAAATCGCCGTTGGCCATTGGCATTACGATCGCGCCGGGCGCTGTTTTATCAGCCATTCTTACGCCATTCGTCGGACGCTGGATCGACCGGTACGGCAATGTGCGGTTTCTGATTCTCGGGCATGGCATTTTAGCTTTCGTTTTGGTCGCCTTTTGGGCGGATCTAGGCGCATCACCGGCTGTCATCTTGTTCGGGTACCTCTGCTTCTCGCCAGCAGTCTCGGCAACGATAGCATCGTTAAACAACGAAACGTCGCGTATTTTGCCGGCCAAGTTGATTGGTTCGGGCATGGGACTGATGCAGCTCATCCAGTTTTTCGGAGGTTCAATTTCCGTTGCGGTTTGCGGTATGTTACTCCAATTTCAAAAAAATAATTCTCTCGCAAGTGCCTTTGAACATGTGTACGGCGCTTTATTTGCGATATGCATCTGCTCGTTATGCTCGCTGCTCTGGTACATGCTGTCCAGCCGTCGGTCCGAGTCTTCGCCTGGCAATGTAACGGAAAGCGCCTTAAGCACTGGCGAGACAGCTAAATAAATGATCGATTGATGTGCACCCATTCGTGAAACAAAGTCAATACCAAAGTATTGAATCCCACCTAAGAAGGAGCTATTAACATGAACAAAAACAATCAATTTACCGTAAATCGTAAAACACCTGCCTATTGGCGCATTACATTTCATAACCCGCCGATTAATCTCCTCGATCCTGACACTATGTTTGAGCTTTTAACGCTCATGGATCAAATCGAGACAGACCCCGATCTGAAGGTCATTGTATTCGACAGCGCAGACCCCGACTATTTCATAGCGCACTATGACATGGCGCGTGCCGGAGAAAAACAAAACAGTCCAAAAGAAAGTGACCTTCCACCATTTATTGATTTCGCGACACGTCTTTCAAGGGCATCGGTCATCAGCATAGCTGAAATTCGGGGGCGGGCCCGGGGAATCGGAAGCGAGTTTGCGCTTGCTTGTGATATGCGTTTCGCCAGCCTAGAGAAGGCCATCTTCGGACAGCCTGAAGTGGCTGTTGGCGTCATACCAGGAGGTGGTGGTAATGAAATGCTCTCCCGCTTGGCGGGTCGCGCGCGTGCCCTTGAGATTATCCTTAGCGGTGACGACTATGATGCCCAAACGGCTGAACGCTATGGATGGATTAACAGAGCGATCCCTGACGCAGAATTAGTCGACTTTGTGGAAAACTTGGTTCGAAGAATTTCGGTATTCGATCAACAGGCTTTAAGTGAGACCAAGAGGCTCCTTAATCGCACTGGAATTCCTGAAGCCTCAGAATTGCTGGAATCTCGAACAGCCTTTATCTCTGGAGCCATGTCAAAAAATACTCAGGAAAAAATGTCAAAAGCAATTGCGCGAGGCTTTGGTCAACGAGGCGATTTCGAGCTTAATTTAGGGCATCATATAAGCAATATTGAATAGATGCCTTTTCCGATCGGCAAAAATCCCTCATCACAGATCTGAACCGGATGATTTCGAAACTGGAGTGTATTCGAATCCAAATCAGATCAAATCTAAAAAGTCACAGGTATTTGCTAAAGGTTTTTAGGGGGATTTCATCCGGATTTTCAACCTCAAAACGGTGATGTGATATTTCTTACTGCTCTGTAAGTGATTTCGCGGGAAGCAGTATTTCTGCCATGCCAGCGAGGTCCTTGCGAAGGCAGAAGCCGCGGGACTTGCCGCATTATTGGGCGAGCAAAGGTACAGTTACCATATGACGAGAGTTTAAAATAATCCAGTATAAAAGGAGAGTTATGAAAATGATTAAAATGGAAAAGCAATTGTATACAGCTACTGTAAACGTTCAAGGCGGAAGAGAAGGCAAAGCGGTTTCCAGCGACGGAATCCTTAACTTGGACATGAGAGTTCCCAAGGAATTTGGGGGTCCTGGTGGACCTGGTACTAATCCGGAGCAACTGTTCGCTGCAGGATTTGCTGCATGCTTCGAAGGTGCGATAGGTCTTGCTCTTAGAAAGAAGAAGATTAAAGCGGAAGATACAAAAATAACTTCTCATGTTACGATTGGCAAGGATGCGAACGACGGCTATATCCTGGCAGTTAAACTGGACATAACTATAAGGGGTGTAGAAACCGATGTCGCTAAGCAAATAGTCGAGGAAGCCCATGAGATATGCCCATATTACAAAGCAATCCGTGGCAATATCGAAGTAGAAACGAACGTTGTTGGTTGATCAGCTCACACGATTCAAGAACATATAATTAAGAGGGCGCATATCTGCGGATTTTTCAATTAACGATTATGATCATGTGAAAATAAACGGGCAAGATAGTTCAGAATCAAAGTTCCGTGGGTCTGAGGCTCATCAATGACGATTCCTGAACCAAATGGGGATGCTTGGCGGGACCGGCCCCGAATGTCCCAAATGGGAGAGGATGGATTAGTCAACTGAATATTCATATAGCTCTCTTGTATGTTTAGGTTAAGATATCTAAATTTGAGATACCTGACATCAATATTCTATATTATGCAGGATAATAAGAATCGTTGTATGATGAATGAGCAGATCAGAAGGTCTAATATTTTTTTAAATATAAACTACCTATTAATAGATAGATAAGGAGGCTTGTAAAAGTAAAATGAATATTTAAGATACAGTAGTGATGTTTGAAAGCAGCGGATCAAGAATGATCGACTTTCTCTTCCAAATCAAATAAAAAAGAGTTGTCAAAGATAGTAAAAGAACAATTTTGAGGAGGGAAAAGATGTTATATGAGCTGCGAGTTTATGATGTAAATCCAGGCAAAATGAAGGTAATCCAAGAAAGGTTCAGAGATCATGTTATTCAATTATTTATGAATCATGGTATGAAAGTGACGCATTTCTGGGAAGATTTGGGTGAAGCGAATAACCGTCTTTATTATGTTGTTGAGCATGCCAATATGGAAATACGTAACCTTAACTACGATCGTTTCCGCAACGATCCTGAATGGATTGAAGTTAAACGATTCTCAGAACTTGATGGACCATTAGTTAACAAACAAGAAAGTATATTTATGAAGAACGCACCATTTTTCGATAACAAATGAAAATCATGCAGGAAACCTGTCCGTAAATAAAAAAAGATTTCAAAAAACAATAATGAAATGGAGCAAATAAAATGAAAACTTTAGTAATCGTTACTCACCCGAACATCGAAGCATCCAACTGGAATAAAACATGGGTGGAGGCATTGCAAAAGCATGGCGATATCACGGTTCATGAATTATACAAAGCGTACCCAGACGAAAATATCGATGTTTCTAGAGAGCAGCAATTGATTGAAGCGCATGACCGGATAATTTTTCAATATCCGCTTTATTGGTACAGCACACCGCCATTACTCAAAAAGTGGTTTGATTCCGTATTGCTATATGGCTGGGCTTATGGACCGGATGGCAATAAAACAGCAGGTAAAGAAATTGGTGTTGCGATATCGACCTATGGTACGGAAGAGTCGTATCAAGGAACTGGATTCAATCGCTTTACCCTGAGAGAAATATTGCGACCAATAGAAGCGCTTGCTCATTTTATTAGTGCCTCTTATCTGCCACACTTTTCACTAAACGACACGTCTATCGTTACAGATGAACGATTAGCACAGAGCAGCATCGATTACATTAATCATATTAAAACGGTGAAGCCAGTTGTGGTTGAATCATGAAAAAATTGATCATTGATGTTTATATAGATACGATGTGTCCCTGGTGTCGTATGGGAACTTCCAGTCTGCGAAGCGCTTTGAAACAATTGCCAGAAGGTACAAAGGCAACCGTCCGCTGGCATGCTTTTCAGATTAATCCTGGTATTCGTCCTGAAGGAGAAGATTATCGCCAGGTTATGATTGGCAGATTAGGCGGGATACCTCAATTCGAAGCAAGAATGAGGCAGTATAATGAAACAGGTGCTCATTTCGGCCTTACATTTAATATGGATATTGTGAAATATACACCGAATACTACCTTATCCCATCTGTTAATAGCTATTACGCCAGAGAATTTGCAAGAGCAATTGATTGAGAAGATATATACGGCTTATTTTGAAAATGGTATCGATATCGGCAATGTGGATGAACTTGTGGAAATAGCAAGAGCAAACGGGATCACTGATGATGCTGCTGAACTCAAAATGCGGCTTATTAAAGGCGATGGGATTGAAAAGGTTGAATTAGGACAGCGCTACGCTGAAAAGCTGGGAATCAGAGGGGTGCCTTACTTTGTCATCAACGAGAAGGTCAGCCTATCTGGTCTACAATCTCCAAGTGATTTTATAAGAGTGTTTGAAAATAGTTAAGCTGATGCAATGTATGACAGAATCGCATCAAAGCCATAGTAGACGGCAAGCGGAGTCGTAGAGCAGCCTCTTAAAGCCGTGCCATCTGTACTGGCCGCACTGACCAAAGGAGGCTTGAAAATATACTTTGGATATTCAGGTTTAGATATCTGAATTTGAGATAATCAATATCACTATTCCGTATTATGCAGGATAACAAAATCATTGTATGATGAATAAGCAGATCAGAAGGTCTGATATTTTTTCAAATATAAACTACCTTTTAGTAGGTAGATAAAGGGGAATGGTAAAATGAATATTCAAGATAAAGTAGTAATCATAACAGGTGGAAGCAGCGGAATTGGTAAAGCAGCGGCAATTGAACTGGCGAAACGAGGAGCCAATGTAGTCATCAATGGTCGCCGCGAACAAGCGTTGGTTGAGGCTGCAAATGAAATCGATCCGACAGGAGCGCATGTCGCATATGTTGCCGGCGACATTTCAGATCCCCAAATAGCTGAACGCTTAATCGGCGAAGCACTTTCGCGCTTTGGACGTATCGACACACTGGTGAACAATGCCGGCATTTTTATAGCGAAACCATTCACGGACTTTACTGAAGCAGATTTTAAATCGGTACTGTCCATCAATGTGGCAGGATTCTTCCAAGTTACTCAGCGTGCGGTGAGCGAGATGCTGAAGGCGGGTTCCGGTCACATTGTCAACATCACGGCAAGCGGAGTCGTAGAGCAGCCCCTTAAAGCCGTGCCTTCTGTACTTGCCGCACTAACCAAAGGTGGCTTGAACGCAGCAACGAAATCGCTGGCGATTGAGTATGCGGACAAGGGCATTCGCGTGAACGCAGTCGCGCCAGGGATCACTAAGACGCCGATGCATCCGGTTGAGACACATGATTATTTGGCTCAATTGCACCCAGTGGGTCGTATGGGCGAGGCTCAGGATATTGTTGACGCCATTGTGTATCTGGAATCCGCACAATTCGTGACCGGAGAAATTCTTCATGTCGATGGCGGTCAAAATACCGGACAGTGGTAAGCCGTAAATAATCTTTTGAGTACGGACAAATACTGAATTAAGAAAAGGAGGATGGCGTTCATGCTGTACGAACTGCGGATTTACGATGTGATACCGGGTCGCATGCAAGCGTTACTGAATAGGTTCCGGGATGATACGATAAAAATTTTTGCTAAACATGATATGAAGGTAACGAATTTTTGGGTAGACGCGGACGAATCGAAGGATCGGTTGTATTACGTGCTTGAGCATCTGGACGCGGCATCCCGTGAACGGAACTTCCAAGCCTTTCTGGAAGATCCAGAATGGCTGGAGCTTGAGGATAGAACCGAACAAAACGGCCCCTTATATGAGAAAATCGATGTTGTCTATATGAAAAAAGCATCATTTTTCGAGTGAAAAGTACGTTAAATGTGAGAGGAGGAAGATGAACATTAAACTTGACACAGAACTTTGTCACATTTTTAATATTCGTTACCCCATCTTCTTGGCGGGCATGGCAGGTGGACCTGGAACGGTCAGCTTAACTGCGGCTGTATCAAATGCTGGCGGGCTTGGCACGCTAGGAGCCGCTTATATGGAGCCTGAAGTGCTCCGCAATGCGATTCGTGACATTCTTAAGTTAACGAATGCTCCTTTTGGAGTGAATTTATTTTCTATTCGGGCTACCGACGACAATACGAGAACTGGCGAAGTTCAACGGGAACTGAATGATATGCGAAAAAAACTCGGGCTAACTGAGGTGTCGGGAGAAGCCGTACGGACCCTTGATCATTTCGAAGAACAATTCGCCATTATCCTGGAGGAAAAAGTCCCTGTTATCAGCACGGCGTTTGGCGTTCTTCCTGCACATATGATTAAGCAAGCTAAAGCAGCCGGCATTCGAATTGTCACAATGGTGACGACGGTCAATGAAGCACTCCTTGCTGAACAGGCGGGATGTGACGCGATTGTGGCTCAGGGCAGCGAGGCTGGGGGGCATCGTGGGACATTTGACATCTCCAATCGACCCATGGGTGCTAATATCGGCACTATGGCCTTAGTGCCGCAAATTGTTGACCGTGTTCATGTTCCGGTCATTGCGGCAGGAGGGATTATGGATGGCCGTGGGCTTGTCGCCGCACTCGCACTTGGGGCACAGGGTGTGCAGATGGGGACGCGCTTCCTGACTTCGATTGAATCTGGAGCCCATATCTCGTATCAGCAAATACTGCTCGCCAGCACCGAGGAGAGTACGGTGATCACGAATGTGTTTTCGGGTCGCCCGGCCAGAGGGGTTGCTAATGAATTTATCGAAGTTTGGGATAAGAGCGAGATAGATCCGCTTCCGTTCCCTACTCAAAATACCGCGACAAGGGATATAAGAAATGCTGCGGCCAAGCAAAATAATCCCGATTATATGTCTTTGTGGGCAGGACAAGGTTTGCGGATGCTTACTTCTGGCCAAAGTGCAGAGAGTATCGTACAGGAAACTATCAATCAGACGCAAACTATTCTCTACAATATAAAAAATGAATGATTATGGAGATACTCTTGCTTGACCCAATATTATAACTTATCCGCGGATATGGATTTGTCCGTCAATCAATAAAGTTTGGAGCGATACCAATGAATATATTTAAAAAGCTATTTAAAAAGGAGACTACACAAATGTCATCATCAAAAGTAAATCTTGCAGTTATCTATTACAGTTCCAATGGAACTAACTTTCAATTAGCTCAATGGGCAGCGGAAGGAGGTCTTCAAGCTGGAGCAGATGTAAAAATTCTAAAAGTACCAGAAACTGCGCCACAATCCGTTATTGATGGTAGTCCATCTTGGAAAGCTCATCTTGAAGCAACCAAAGATATTCCTACCGTATCTCTGGAAGATTTGGAATGGGCAGATGCGATCATCTTTAGTATGCCGACCCGATTCGGTAATCTTCCCGCTCAAATGAAACAGTTCATTGATACGACTGGTGGTCTTTGGGCCCAAGGCAAAACGGTGAATAAAGTCGTGAGTGCCATGACCTCTGCTCAAAATCCGAATGCCGGGCAAGAACAAACGATACTTCAGCTGTACACGTCAATGTACCACTGGGGTGCGATTGTGGCAGCTCCCGGATTTACAGATCCATCGGTATTTGTTGCCGGAGGGAATCCATACGGTACAAGTGTAACCGTAGATCAAAATGGATCGATGAAGGAAGACGTGCGCGCTGCTGCTGAACATCAAGCGAAACGTACGATATCCGTTGCTAAAGCGATGAAAAACGGTTTAGGCGAATAATACTAGCCATCACTTATTGTGATTATACATGTAGGCGATCTATTCTGTTTAATTATTTTTCGTAAAATAATGAATTTATAGGAGAAATAATCATATGGATATTCAGGGAAAAGTATTTGTGATAACTGGCGGAAGCAGCGGTCTTGGGAAAGCTATGGCGATTGAGATGGTGAATCGAGGAGCGAATGTAGTTATCAATGGACGCCGCGAACAAGAGTTAGCTCATGCTGCAAAAGAAATCGATCCTACAGGAAAACAAGTGCAGTTTGTTGCCGGAAATGTTGCAGATCCTAAGATCGCGCAGCAATTAATCGAAGAAAGTTTGGCTCACTATGGACGCATCGATACGCTAGTTAATAATGCAGGAATTTTCATGTCCAAGCCATTTACGGAGTATTCAGAAGAGGACTTTGCAACGTATTTATCCACGAATGTCGTCGGCTTCTTCCACGTTACCCAACGTGTGGTGTCTGAGATGCTGAAACAAGGAACGGGACACATCATTACCATCACGACGAGTCTGGTTGATCAACCGTCGGTTGCCGTTCCTTCTGTACTCGCCTCATTGACGAAGGGTGGTCTGAAGTCGGCGACGAAATCACTAGCCATTGAGTATGCTTCCAAAGGTATTCGCGTGAATGCAGTCTCACCGGGGGTAATTAAAACACCAATGCACCCTGTTGAATCACACGATGCCCTAGCTAAACTGCATCCAATGGGACGCATGGGCGAGTCACATGAAATCGTCGAAGCAGTCTTATATCTAGATTCAGCCAACTTCGTAACTGGTGAGACCCTTTATGTTGATGGCGGTCAGAATGCCGGTCATAACTAGAAATGGGGTTGGGGTGGACTACCTGTGTTGGAGTATCGCTGGCAGCTTGCCGCTAAGATGAAGTAATCACTAGAAAGTTGACAATGCGCTCGTAATAAAAGCGTCTTTATTAGGTACTTATTATGTATTCTGGAATTTGGGAATATTAAATATAAGTTTTTGATGTAACGGTACGATAGTTCAATGAAAGTAATCTACAGCTTTATTATTCGGAATTACTCTAAGCAATACTTCAATCAACAGTGAGTCTAAAACTATTTATTAATATCTTGTCGATAACATGACTGGAATTCCTTGATGGATCAGGAATCCCAGTTCTTTATTTTTTATTTATTATCATAAACAGGCGCTCGACTTATAGCTTCGTCCAAGTAAGGTTCTCAAGCGTTTCGATCAACCCGAGGAACTCGTGGAGCTCGTGGTATTCATCGCTTCTGACCGGGCGTCTTACATCACAGGTGCCAACTACCCAGTCGACGGCGACACCGCTTGGTAGAGCTACAGGGAGCTCGGGCAAATCCTAATTATGCAGCGGCTGTTTTCCGGTTTTAACCGGGGAACGGTCGCTTAGTTTTTTCTGGAATCTGCTGTGGTATGACTTTGTACAACGAGTTAGCTGTCTTGAGGCGGATAAGATAGATTTTCTCTGTTTTCAGATGAGAAAAGAAAGACTCTATGCATGCATGATCATGATAGTTTCCACGCCTGGAATGAACTTGCTACCATCCGGTATTCCTCAAATTGCTTGTTATAGTGTTTTGTGTTGTATTGAAATCCTTGGTCTGAATGCAGCATAGTGCAATGGAGATCTGTCGGTGCTATGGAGTTTCTCTAGGGTCTGCATAACGAGCTTCAATCATTAGTATCGGTGCCAGGCGACAACCTCGTGCCTTTGGAAACAATGGAAGAAACGGAAAACCAAAGTCAAAAGACTTATCTCCTTAGGTATGCCCAAGGAGATAAGTCTATGGGGAAATACCCGACAAAGGGTACTGGCTAATTGCAAGGAGTCCGATTTTGAGTCGAGCAAGGGGTATCTTTATTACAAAACGCATGAATGAAATTTATCAAAGTCGTATTCATTCGTATATGTCTTACTCTATTTGGAATAATAGCAGTGATTGTGTCAAACAGGAGGAGCTTTCATGAGATGGTTTAAAAGAGGTAAATTCCAAAAAAACGAAAATATTCTTAAAATGAAAAGCACAAACCTGGAGGAAGACAATAATAATGAGTTTTCAACAGATATTGAACAAAACGAACAGATTTTAAAAGAAGCGTTTCAGGATTGTTCTGATTTGGAGTACCGTAAGGTAGAAGTTAACCATAACACTCAATGGCTCATTGTTTACATTGATAACTTGATTGATCTTAAAATGCTTGAAGAGCATGTCATTAAACCAATGCTAACAAGCGTAGCAAGGGACACGCTTCCAAAGGAAGCAGGAGATCTTAAAAGTGAGATGATCTCCATAGGAACCACGAATAGCTCTACAAAAGTATCGGATACCATACGAAACATCTTAGAAGGTCATGCCGCCATTCTAATGACGGGTAGTAGTAACGTGATGACGGTTTCAATTCCCGGTTCATCCAAAAGAAGTCTTGAGGAAGCGTCATCCGAGCCAGTTATACGCGGCCCAAGGGACGGCTTCATCGAACAGATTTCAACAAACATAAGTCTGATACGATCCAGACTCAAAACTTCAAAATTAAAGGTAGAGTATATAACCATAGGAGAGCTTTCCCAGACTCGAATAGCTATTACATACCTAAAGGGTATTGCGAAGGACACATTAGTTGACGAAGTTAGAAAAAGATTAAAGCCAATTGAATTGGACGGCGTACTCGATTCAGCGTATATCGAAGAATTTATTGAGGATCAACCGTATTCACCATTTCCTCAAGTCCTTAACACGGAGCGTCCGGATGTGGTGGCTGCTGAATTGCTTGAAGGAAAAGTAGCCATTCTTGTGGATACTACCCCATTTGTCCTTATTGTTCCGATGACGTTCTGGACAGGACTTCAGGCAAGTGAAGATTACTACGTTCGTTGGCAAGTCGCTACTTTTGTTCGATGGATACGATTCCTTTTTATCAATTTTGCGATATTTGCTCCTCCACTGTATGTAGCGATTACGACCTTCCATCAGGAGATGATACCCACTAATCTAGTGCTGAGTATTGCTGCTTCAAGGGAATCCGTCCCCTTTCCTGCGATATTTGAAGCTTTATTAATGGAAATCATATTTGAAGCCCTGCGGGAAGCCGGGATTCGTCTGCCTAAACAGATAGGCCCGACCATAAGTATTGTTGGAGGCTTAGTAATCGGCCAAGCAGCGGTTCAAGCTGGATTAATATCTGCTCCGGTAGTCATTATCGTATCCATCACTGGAATTTCTGCCTTTACGATTCCCCGATACAACTTTGCAAACGGAATCCGATTACTTCGGTTTCCTATGTTATTCTTAGCGGGGACACTTGGCCTCTATGGCATTGTTCTAGGACTTCTAGGCATCATGTTACATGTGACCAACCTTCGATCATTCGGAGTTCTTTATTTTTCTCCAATCACTCCGCTCAAGGTTGCCGCCTTGAAGGATGTTTTAATAAGGGTACCGATTTGGGCGAAATCTCGCCTTTCGACAACACCTAATCAAGAGGGGGGGCAGAAGTAACAGTTCTTAGGAAAATGGGTTGATCGTTTGGGGGGTAACAAATGAGATCACTAAAATATATGTTTCTTCTCGTATTCGTCATCATTAGCGGGTGTTGGGATCGTACGGAAATTAATGATCTCGCGTTTGTTACGGGTACTGCCTTAGATCTGACGGACGATGGCAACATCTTATGTACTCTTCAAATCGCCATACCCTCATCTGCTGAAGGAGGAATGAGTGGTGGAGAGAGCGGCAACAAATTTTTCGTTATAGCGGTAGAGGGGAAAAATGGAAATGATATTCATCATAAACTCCAGAAAAAAAGCTCGCGCCGTTTGTTATACTCTCATCGCAGCGTTGTGTTTCTTAGTGAACGTATGGCTAAGCATGGAATAGATAATTTACTGGATATCTTTACTCATGACCCGAGGAATCGCTTAAAGACCTATCTCATGGTTGTTAAAGGGGGAGAAGCGCGGAACATTTTGCAATTGAATTCTCCTTTAAAGCAAGTACCCATCGAAACAGTGAGGGGAATGGAGGTTTCAGGAGAAGATATTGCGGTAACATTGCGCGATTTTTTTATTGCTTATGGAAGTGAGGGTGTTCATCCCGTTGTAGGAGTAGTTGAACCCGAGATCCACTCAAATGATCCACATAAGCAAATAATTAGGGTAGCGGGTGCCGGCGTTTTTAAAGATCTTAAACTGGCCGGTTTATTAGATGTAAATGAAACATCATTAGGGCTGATGTGGGTGACGGACAAGCTGAAGGTCGGTTATATCACAGCGAATTTACCAAAAGAAAATGGTGCAGTTGGGATGGTGTTAACCCATGCTGACCGCAAAATAATTACACAGACTCAACATGATTCTGTACAATTTAGGATCCAACTGGAAGGTCAAGGGATTTTGGACGAGAATACTACCGCTCTAGATATAAACGAACCAAAAGATTTGAAACTAATAAAAAAAGCGCTAGAAGATGAAGCCAAGAAACAAGTGCAAAATTTTATATTTAAGATCCAAAAGAAATATAAAGTGGATAGTGTGGGATTTGGCCAAGAAATTTATAAGAATTACCCTGATAAGTGGGATATTTGGAAAAATCAATGGGATATGCGGTTTCCAGAGTCAGAGATATCGATTGAAGTTAACCTGACGATAAAAGGAGCGGGAATGGTCCATTCTTCTTTTGAATCGCGAGGAAAGGAGGTCAAATAAATGATCGTACAAATCGTAACTTTTGTTATATTAACGTTGGGTTGGTCTTTCTATAGAGTTCGGTTTTTTCTAAATAAAAACCAGCTTAAAGTGGCCGTTTTATATAGTTGTTTGATGGGATTATGTATGATCGCAGGCTCTTTATTATTTGCCCACGTTCATATACCAAGCACGACAGTTCCTATGAGAATTATTTTTGAGCCCATCGGAAAAATCATTTTACAGCAATGAAATCTAAGGTACTGACTTCTTCCAGTGCCTTTTTATCGTATCAATCATTAGCAGTAAAAGTGGCAAAATAAAATGTGTAGAAAATGCTAAGCTTGGATACGTTTCTCTAAGATAACTACTCAAATCGGTGGAATTTACAAAAACCGAAACCGATCCTATCACGGATAAAATCGTTATGGGGACTACAAAATTTCTATAACTTTTTATGTCAAAAAGATGGGCTATACTTAGACATATAATAAAGAAGGTGAGAGATACTTTTACAAAGTAACCCATAACCCATATAGCTACAGCAAAAGCTTCCAAGCGTTCAAAGCTTCCTTTTATACCTATATACTGAATTACGCTCAGTACTGGAAAAGCCAATTTTCTCGTTAACGGCCCAAAGACCATAATGAGAGGTAAAACCGTAATGAAGACAAGACCAGAGGTAATAAACAATGAGATGAACGAAAATTTGGCTGCTTTCTTCGGTTGATTCAAATAAGGAAGAAGCCACCCCAAAATAATAAATTGACCTAAGTAAGCGACAGGAAAAATAGACGCCTGAAGGACTGGGACAATTCCCTTACTCATCACTGGACGGAGTCGTTCCGGATCCGATTCCGCGAGCATGAGTAGCAAGAGGGGAATCAGCGAAGCAATGATGAGTAAAGAAAGGTACTCATTACATCTTGCGATAGATTCGATACCCATATAGACGGCTATACCGCATAAAAGTGCCAACGTTAGACTGACAACGATAGACGGAGTACTTATGAGAAAAACGGTATTTATAAACTGTATGTGTTGATCAAGGATGATGAAATCAAAATTAATCCAAAAATAAAGAAAATAAAATCCCAAGAATTTTCCAGGCCATTTGCCTAGAATTTGGGAACTGTACTGTATAATTGTCTGACCTGGATAGCGATTTGACAATACTATCATAATCCAAACATTTAATGCTCCGATCAAGACCGCAGGAAAAATCGTGATCCATGAATCTTGCTTGGAGATTTCTTCCATGAAACTCGGTACGACAAGAATGACGGTGGGAGCTATAAAGGAAAAAACTAATAAACATAGCTGATTTCCTGATATTTTTTCAGGGGACTCCATTCGCGTTCTCCTTCAGATCTGATTCTCTCCAAGTATTCCCTTCTTAACATCTTGTATACAGTTGGAGCGCAATCCGGGAATGGTTAAAGTCCCCTCTCATGGTTAGGAAATATAAAATCAAACCCAGTGCCAACACGGCACTGGGATCTATCTCTTAGTAGAAGGAGCCATCACTATAACAATGCTTCAAACGGAACCATTGGCAGCACAGTATGGTCCCATTTCTCATCACTAACTTTCTACTTACCCTCATTTTCAGCTTCCCATCTTGCGACCTCTTCCCGAACTCGCGGGGCGACTTCCGTTCCCAATAGTTCAATGGCTTTCATAACATCCTCATGCGGCATCGTGCCGACAGGTAAATGCAGGAAGAATCGGGAGAAGCCTAAATGTTTGCGCATGTGAATAATTTTGTTGGCCACCGTTTCGGAATCGCCTACGTAAAGTGCGCCTTCTAAGCTGCGTGAGGCATCAAAGCTTGAACGGGTATACTGTCCCCAACCGCGCTCCTTACCAAAATAATTAAACGATGCCTGCGTGGGTGGGAAATACTTGTCCACCGCAAGCGAGGTACTCTCCGCCACGAAACCCAGTGAGTGTACGGCTATTTTTAATTTCGATACATCATGCCCTGCTCGAGCAGCAGCTTTTTTATAGAGTGGAACTAGCGGAGCAAATTCTAACGGACTCCCGCCTATAATGGCTAAAACAAGAGGAAGTCCCAGTATCCCTGCTCGTATTACTGATTCCGAATTACCCCCACTTCCAAGCCATACGGGTAAAGGATTCTGAACCGGACGTGGATACACACCCAGATTCGTAAAGGCCGGTCGATGCCCTCCCTTCCAGGATACCTTCTCCGAGTCCCTTAATTTTAATAATAGTTCCAATTTTTCCTCGAACAGCTCATCATAGTCTTTTAAATCATAACCAAACAATGGGAACGCATCGACCATAGAGCCTCGACCCGCGATAATCTCAGCACGTCCATTTGAAATACCATCGAGCGTTGCAAATTGCTGAAACAAACGTACTGGATCAGCAGCAGAGAGCACAGTAACCGAACTAGTTAAGCGTATCCTTTTGGTCATAGGCGCTGCTGCCGCCAGCACTACGGCAGTAGCCGAATCCCCAAATTCCTTGCGATGATGCTCGCCGACCCCAAATACATCCAACCCAACCTGATCGGCAAGGACGATTTCTTCAACAACCTGCCGCAATCGCTGCGCATGACTTATCGTTTCTCCTGTTTGAACGTCTGGAGTTGTTTCAACAAAAGTATCTACACCTATTTCCATTTTCAAATCCCCCTAAATTACAAAATTAAAGTAAAATCCTTCTTTCAGAAAGAATCCGACCCATCATGTTTGGCATTGCAGTCACGATTCTTGATACCATACCCGATTTTCTTCAGCACGTGAATAAGTTCGAGCTTTTCTTCATCTGTCGCAAAGGACAAATTGTCGGAAATCGTCTGAACATGCTTAGGGAAGATATTATCAAAGTAGCTTCGTCCTTCCCCGGTTAATGTTACATTCGTTTTGCGTCGATCACCCTGGATTGGAAGCCGTTCCACGAACCCCTTCTTCTCCAGCTTATCTACCACATAGGTGATACTCCCGCTTGGAATCGAGAAGGTATCGCTTATTTTCTGGATGGGTTGCGGGCCTTTATTGTATAGAAACTCGAGAATTTGAAAGGTTTCCATACTTAGCCCATAGCTGTCAATGTCGCGCTCTAAGCTCCCGAACAGCTCTTTTACCATGTTTCTTATTACGCGTGTTAGTCTTAAATCAAGAGCCTTACCCTCAGCATCGCGTTCAGTCATTCTTCAACCACCTTATGGCTTTTTTATATAAAGGATATTCGACTTCTGTAGGAACTTCAATTAGAAAGATTCGAAGCTTCTCTCCTTCAGCGCGGATGTTGATTTCCCCCTTTTGTTCACATTGAACGATCGCAAAGTCTTTATTCTTGAATGACACGGGTTCTTGTATATGCAACTCACTTCTTTGATTATTTATCCTAAAATTATTTAATCTAATAATATTCAATATAACGATAGAGTATTTATCTGTCAACATATAAAAGAAGCAGGAACCCTTCGAATAGGATTCCTGCCAAATCGGTCTCCGATATCCATTTCGGAAACTGGAATTATTGCCCAAATTTCTCCCGATCTGACTCGGCCATTTCATGTCGTTTTATTGTGTCGCATTATTATGAATGAAGCGGAAAAAATAATTATAGAAGCTCAATCCCCGTACTTTAGTTGAAATGGGCTCGCATCTCCGATAAGAAGGCTGACAATGCGGGCGTGATTAAAGCGTCTTTTCGCCTGATGAACACGGTTGTGACGATGGTATGCTTTCCGGGGATCGTGTGGCAGCGGATTCTGCCTTGCTTTTCCGACTCGGTTATGATGGAACGCGGCAGAAGAGAAATGCCGAGGCCGGCGCCTACACAACCTATAATCGTTTCAATCGATCCAAATTCCATTAGCTTAACGGGTAAGATGCCTTCTTCATGGAGCAGCTGATTTAATTTTGCCCGGTAGGAACAGCCGCGTTGGAATACGAGAAGCGTAGACAGCTGCACATCATGAATGGAATTGACAGGCGGATGGGAGACCGAGGTGACAAGTACCAGCTCCTCATCAATGACGTTTTCCTGAACCAAATCGGGATGCTCCACGGGACCGGCCACGAATGCTCCGTTTTGCTCATAATGAAGAACGGCATGAATGTGCTTCTCGGTAGGACCGGTTATTAAAGAGAAGTCGACCGCCGGATATTCGGTATGATACTTGGTAAGCAGCGTAGGCAGCCGAACGGCGGCGGTTGTTTCCAGAGAACCGATATGAAGCGGTCCTGCGGGAACAGAGGAGTCTCCGACGGCCAGTCTGGCTTCCTGAATGACATGCAATATTTTCTCCGCATAGGAAATCAGGATTTGCCCGGAAGGGGTAAGCGTAATGCCCCGATTGTGCCGGTAAAAAAGCTGGGTCTGCAAATCGGTCTCTAGCTGTTGAATCTTATGGGTGACGTTGGATTGGGCAAAGTTTAATTTATGAGCCGCTTTAGAAATGCTACCTTCGTGCGCCGTGGTAAAAAACACTTTGAGCAACTGAATATCCATATAGACCTCCTGTATATTTAGATTTAGATATCTGAATTTAAGATATTTAATATCACTATTCTGTATTATACATGATAACAGGAATCATTGTATGATGAATGAAGAGACGAAGGCAAAGACAGGAGGGAAAGCGAATGGAGAGAAGGACATTGATCGTTTTGCTTGGAGGCACAGCAGCAATGATGGTGGCTATGGGAATCGGAAGGTTCGCCTTTACTCCTATCCTCCCAATGATGATGGATCACCATTTGTTCTCCGCCGCGGGTGCGGGTTATCTGGCTTCAAGCAATTATTTGGGGTATTTGATCGGCGCGTTTGTCCTGACGTTAGTCCAGGTTAAAAGCCGATCCATGCTACTGTTCGCCGGGTTAATCGTATGTATTGCTACCACATGGGGAATGGGTCAGTTCCACAGCCTAGAGGCCTGGCTCGTACTCCGGTTTTTATCGGGCCTTGCCAGCGCAATCGTGTTTGTCATCACATCCAGCATTGTACTGGATCGTTTAACAGCGTTTCAAGCCGGAATATTGTACGGTGGTGTGGGAGCGGGCATTCTGTTGACCGGACTTTCGGTTCCGCTGCTTGCCAGAAACGGCGGTTGGATCGAAATATGGAAGGGACTGGGCCTGATCAGTCTGATCATAGGTATGGCAGCTTGGTATTCTTTGCGGGACAGGCATACCGTTACGAAGATGTTAAGCTCTCCTCATGACCACGACCATCATCCTTCGGCTGTTCGCCGGGTCTTGATATGTTTGATGATTGCCTATGGCTTGGAAGGCTTGGGCTACATTGTTACCGGGACTTATCTTGTAGCTTTCGCCAAGTCGGTTTCGAACATCCCCAATATTGCGTCACTTAGTTGGATACTAGTTGGTATTGCCGCGATGCCTTCGTGCGTCGGTTGGTCGATGCTTGCCTCTCGATGGGGAAACAAGTGGGCATTGACCGTTTCCATGCTGCTGCAATCCATAGGCATTGCGATTCCAGTTCTTATTCCTTCTTCAACCGGCGTACTCGCAGGCGCCATTCTGTTCGGCGTAACCTTTATGGGGATAACGATGCTGTCCGTCGCTTTTGCCAAGGATTTATACCCACAAAACAACCGAAAGATTATAGGTTTGCTGACCACCTTTTTTGGCTTGGGGCAAATAATCGGACCGCTCATTGCAGGTCTTCTGATATCGGGAAATGGCAGCTACCTCACCGCTTTAATCGGAGCGGCTTTCATCGTTTTCTTGGGGGCGCTTAGCTTGCCACTGGGTATAGGCCGAACCGACAGGCAGCTCGAACAAGCTAAATGATACAGGTTTAAGGTTTGACACGGCCAAAATTAATGAAGGATTCCTGGCTTCTGATGATTCTTCGTATGTGAACATCCGTCGTTGACACACTATCTACTAAAAGGTAGAATCATAGCATGACTAAAACTAAAAATACAGCAGAGGCTATTTTGGATACTGCTCAGTCGATTGTTCAGGATGTTGGGTTTAACGGATTTAGCTATGCACACATTGCAGAAAAAGTAGGGATACGCACTGCCAGTATTCATTACCATTTCCCAAACAAGGAGGATTTAGGAGAAGCGCTGATTTCACGGTATCACAGACATTTTATTTCTGCAATTGCTCAAATCGATACCGAGTCCCAGAATAATTTGGAAAAGCTACGAAAATTCACTTTACTTTACGGTGGCCCTGTTCAAGATTATTGTACTTGTCTGGGCGTCATGATTTCTACTGACTTGGCTACTTTATCAGGTAAGACACGTGAAGGGCTAGCCCAGCTTTTCACCGCTAATTTAGAATGGCTAGAAAGAGTGTTGGATCAGGGACGGCGAGAAGGGCATCTAAACTTTGAAGGTGCCGCAGTTGTGCAAGCCCATCAATTCCTTGCATCGCTTCAAGGTGCGCAATTACTTGCAAGAAGTTTTCGGGATATAAGTAGGTTTGACATGATTGCCAAAGAATTAATATCCGCTTTAACTTTAACTTAAAAAAGAAAGCGGATATTTTTTTGAATAAAAACTACCTTTTAATAGGTAGTTGAAAGAATGCCCCGGAAGTCGTCAAGTTCTGAGATATTGTCGGAAGTAGGAAGGCCATCATTAAAGATTGCAAGAATCAGACTGCAAGGAGTTTATAGTCGGCACGGAGAACGGTAGCGGGTATCAGCTTCGCAAAGATTCGCCGGCTAAAACATTGCATTTCACGACGAGATTCCCGTTTGCCCGAACATGAAATTATGGATGTGACGGCCGCCTACGGAGGCGATGGAAAGGGAGCGACTCCGATGGAACTGGTACTGGCTGGCAAGGCCGGTTGTATCGGTTATCGGGATATGACGTTACCACGGAAAAGTTATCTGGAATCGATCTAGCATATGGAGATAGCTAACGGCACTCGGAAGGAAGAAATACCCACGGGTTTTACGGCAATCGAGCTGACTCCTTAAGGTGGACAGCGAAATTCTTAAAGCTTGATACATCATACAATTAAAATGAAAGGAGCTGCCGCGTCAGCTCCTTTCATTTTAATTGTACGCCGTTTTTATTAGGGGTTCTTTTATAAGGCACCCATAAAGTGGCGCGTCGTGGAAAAAAAACTTTGAGCAACTGAATATCCATTTAGACCACTTGTAAATATAGGTATCTGATTTTGAGATACTCGATATCATTATTTTGGATTGTACATGATTTCAGGCATCATTGTATGATGAATGAGCAAACTATTGGGAAAAGCAGGGGGAAAGCATTTGGTTATTAGGAGAAGGGCAGTCATATGAATTCAGAACAACGGAAGATGCCTGAAATTGAGTTGGAAAACCTTATTTTGAGAATAAAAACCGATATTTTGTCACTCATCGTGTCTGGAGAGTCTCTAATCCGCATATTACATGAAATTGAAGAAAAAGGGAGGAACTACGTCCCAAATTACTGGGAATCCGCACGGTACGAACACGGCGAATGTGGCAATCTCAGACCGGAACAGATGGAAATCGTCGCAGCTCTTAACGATCTAACCGAAGTAGCCGTTCAATGGAAAGAAAAGGACAGGGAAATCAAAAGCTTGGCTTTTTACGATCCCTTGACAGGATTGTCAAACCGGAGGCACTTTACGGATCGATTTGATGTAATGATAAATGAGCAGAGACAAGAATCCCAAAAGCTCGGGTTGATTTTCATCGACTTGGATCATTTCAAATGGGTGAATGATTCTCTTGGGCACGATGCAGGGGATCGCCTGCTTATTCAAGCGGCGGAGCGAATCAAAGCAAGTGTCAGTCTTGATTGGGTAGTTGCTAGACTTGGTGGCGACGAATTTACGGTCATCGTGAACGATATTCAATCTGCAGAGGATGCAAGTAAGGTGGCTGAACGAATCATCGATTCCTTCAAAATCCCTGTGCTGCTGGACAATCATGAAATCCGTGTTACGCTCAGTGCCGGCATCAGCATGTTTCCAGACCACGGAACGGCGGTCAGCAGTTTGATGAAGAAAGCCGATAAGGCCATGTACCAAGCGAAGCAGGACGGTAGGAACCTTTGCGTCATGTATCAGCCTTCTAACGATGAGGGAAATGACAGTCGTTTCTTGTTCAAATCCCAATTCGAATCTGCCTTGACTAAGCGGCAATTCATTCTGGAATATCAGCCGAGGATCGAGTTGGACACGGGGGAGATAAGCAGTTTGGAGGCGTTGGTGAGGTGGAATCATCCCGTAAAAGGGATCGTGGGGCCGATTGAATTTATTTCTTTGGCTGAGGAGACCGGTTTTATTGTGCCTCTCGGGGAATGGGTACTGCGGGAAGCATGTATGCAAAATAAACGTTGGCTGCAGCAAGGATTACCACCGGTTCGCGTTGCCGTCAACGTCTCTGCGAAACAATTCTGCCATAGCTCATTTTTGTATCGCGTAAAAGAAATATTAGAAGAATCTCGCTTGGATCCTACGTACTTGGAAATAGAAATTACCGAGAGCGCTCTAATGAAGGATGAAAAACATATCCTTCACACCCTGAAGGTGTTCAAAGATATGGGAATCTATGTCTCAATCGATGATTTCGGTACGGGATATTCTTCATTAAACTATTTAAAGCATTTCACTGTAGATGCGTTAAAAATCGACCGCTCGTTTATCAAGGATTTGCCTAGAGACAAAGTGTTACCCAAAATGATCTTGTCTTTGGCGCGGAAGCTGAAGCTTCAAGTCATCGCCGAGGGTGTAGAAAACTACGCTCAGCATACATTTTTATTGAATAACGGCTGTCATCAAGCCCAAGGTTTTCTGTACAGCAAGCCCTTGCCTGCTTCCGTTGTGGAACGTTTATTAAATAAATCCTGGGGATGTTAATGAGGAACACCATGATATGCCAAATTGATGAAATTATTATCATTTCAATCTGGATGTATACGGCTGTACTTGGACTATTTGTATTAGATGAAGTTGCGAGGTTCTGAATGATTAAGTTTGAAATCATCTCTACTATAATTTTATTGATAACTTGGTATAGACAATTCATAGAATAGAATAAATGAATATATATTCAGGGCCGGCAGGTAACTGGATCACAACGCACACACCTACAAGTATTCGACTACATATGTCAAGGCTGCAAAGCGCAGTAATAGCCTTTTACACGACAAGTATCGAGTCACCATGAGCAATACGTAGAAACATATTTATTTTCTTTGCCTTCCAAAGAATCGGCAAAGTAGGAGAATGCTAAGTCTATTAGCGAAAGTAAAAGGTTTGATATAGGAGACTAAAGATACGCACGGAATACGTGTGTCTTTTTATTTATTTTTTTTTCATGGGTTTGCTTGGAGACAGCTGGATTTATATTTCATGGTGTTGTCCGTGATTGGTTCGCTATTTTTTTCAATGGACTTTTCTATGCGGTTCACCATTTCATCAACGATAAGCCACAGGAGGCACTTCTTGTTGATGGAATGGATTGGCACTATATGAGCCCGAAACACAAGTTTCAGGTATATTGCTTCCATCTGTCCTGCACGCTGTTGATTGAGATATCTATCTTCACCAGATTATTCCTCCATATGGAGCTCATAAAGAACCGTTGTTGTTCCCAATAGATCGCTGCCAGCCCTTTCTCGATTTTGAAGTCGAAATCGTTGAAACGAGCGGGATCGCACACGCGTTATCGAGGGAGAGAGGCTTGACGTTTTGGATAAAGTGGATGATGAACAACTTGTCGCCACTCACGCCAGGATAAAAAAATCTGCGACGAGCATTCGCTAATTGGACTCCTTAATTCAGTCGGGATGGATTCTCGGCTGGTGCTGCAGCTCATGATTGAGCATGCGAAATTCCATAATCAGCATAGTGGAGGAGCTTGCTACTTGGCAGCTCCTCTTTTCCAATGAAGTAACTAGCAGTTTAGATGAATCTTTACACAATCAATTCACCTAAAGTATAATGGATACTAAATATACTTAAAGTCTTTAATCATTGAAAGTTAAAGTAGGTATGGATGCTTCTGCATCAGGTTTTTGTACTTTGATTAACGATATAAAATGTCTTTAATATCAATAATCAATTTTGATTTAGAAGGAGAGTTTTATGGAAAAGAATTTATTTAATCAAAGTGATTGGAAGTCTGCATGGAATGATGATCCTAACACTTCTCTAAAAATAATGCAAAGGTTGGGTCAGGGTAATTACCAAACAGAAGAATTCAGCAAGTGGGCAAAATCCTACGATAAAAACTCATTTAGTAAGGAAGGTAGACAGCGTAGTGATAGAATTGTGACATGGATTAATAATCAAGTTACTTCTTTTAAGGGTATTTCTGTTTTAGATATCGGTGCGGCATCTGGTGTGTTTAGTATTCCTTTTGCCGAGAAAGGAGCACATGTTACAGCTATCGAACCTTCTCCTGACTTGGCCATGATGCTAGAAAATAACGCAACAAACTATTCAGTACAAGTGGAGGTAATCCAAAAAACTTTTGAAGAAATTGTAATAGATACATCGTACGATCTCGTTTTTGCATCCATGTGTCCAGCTATGAAGGATTGGGATATGGTGGAGAAGGCTTTAAGTTGTGCTAAGAAATATTTCTATACAAGTATGATGGCTGGTCCAAAAGAAATTGATTTAATGGACGAACTGCTATCGATTCTAGAATTAAAGCCAAGAGAAATAGGTTCCTCTGATATGGCTTACCTTTTACAATTACTCTACCTAAACGGTTATTCTTATCAGTCGTTAATTGAGAAACATATGAATACTGTGAATATAGATCTAGAAAACGCAATTAATAAATTACCAGAATGGTTCATTGAATACGGAATTTCAGTTGAAGAAAAGTTACTTAGAAAATCTGAAGAATATTTACGTAAAACATATAAAGATGAAATATCCTTAAGAATGGGAGGAAGGTTTGGAAAAGTTCTTGTTCATTTGGAAGATTAAGAATCGATTTTATTAGACTCTATACTATTAGTTAAATATGCCAATGAACATGAATCGGTTGCATTAGTTGGACATGGTTTTTTTAATCTACTGATAGCTAAAGAACTACAAAAAACGGGTTGGAATGGGAAAAGGAAAACAAGCTCAAAACATTGGAATTGTACCACATATTCGTTGTTAAATTAACGGAGAACGACAATTAAATAAACAACCACGACGAGGCTGCCAGCACACAAATTCGGCAGCCTTCGCTCATCTAACGGGGGTTTAGTTCAGCAGGTATGAACCTCCCCCAAACAAAAAAATGTACTCGTACTGGTTGGTTTCTTACTTCAGCATTACTATGCAGTGCAACTATCTTGATTCTTTGGCAGCGCCGTGTACTGCTTCTGGAATACTGTCGGCTTGGTTAGATTTAGTCTCTCCGATTGGTCGTATGTGTCGAAGCCACGTAACGACAAGGACGATGATAGCGAGCATGATAGCGCCGCTGGCTGCCGCAACGGCGTGCATCCCGCTGGTAAAGGCTTCACGTGCGCCGGTGAGCAGTGCGTTGCCGACTTGTTCAGAGAGGCCTTTCGCTATAGCCGTGGCACCGGCTAAGCTGTCGCGGGAAGCTTGCACTGCGGATGCCGGCAAGTCGGCGGGAATAGAGTTCGCTACCTGGTTGCGGTAAACGACCGTGCCGATGCTGCCGAAGACTGCGATGCCCAGCGCGAAGGCCAATTCGCCGCTGGTTTGCAGCATGGAGGCTGCCGATCCCGCCTTCTCCGGCGGGGCTGAGCCGATGACAAGGTCGCTGGACAGGCTCGGGAGCGGAGCGGCACCTATACTGAAGCAGATGTACCCGAGCACCAGAAACGTGAGTCCTGATTCAACCCCCACCTGGGTCAACAGAAAACAGCCCGCGGTCGATACCAATAGACCCGTTCCGATAAGATGGACCGGTCGGATCCGGCGTGCGATAAGCGGCGAGAGAAGCATGCCGGCCATCGAGGCAATTACCCCGGGGAGCATATACAACCCTGCCTGAAGCGGTGACATTTCTTGCACGAATTGAAGGTACTGCGAGATGAAGAGCATGGTTGCTCCTGTCAGTGTAATACCGAACATGCCCCCCAGTGCAGCGCTGAATCCGGGACTCGCGAACAGGCGCAGGTCCAGCAGGGGACTCGTCAGCCTGCGCTGCCGAGACACGAACACCGTGCCGAGGGCGACGCCCGCCAGTATTAACAGCGCAGGTATCATCTGCAGACCGTACTTGGCGATTTCCTTGAGCCCGTATGTGACCGGCAGGATGGCGCCCAGCGATAATGCGACACTGGTCAAATCCAGCCGGCCGGAATCGGGGTGCCGATATTCGGGCAGCAATATGGGTCCGGCTATGAGTAAAAGCAACATGACTGGCACGCCCAGAAGGAACACCGAACCCCACCAGAAGTGATCCAACATGATACCTCCAACCACCGGCCCGAGGGCCATGCCGCCCATGGAACACGTTAACCATATGCCGATGGCGAGGGAACGCTGCTTATGGGAACGGAACATATTGCTTATCAAGGCTAGAGTAGAAGGCGATACAGTCGCCCCGGCAATGCCGAGTAGTGCACGGGCCGCAATGAGCATCTCAGCGCTTCGAGAGAATGCTGCCATTATCGAGGCTATAACGAATGCGGCCCCGCCGATCAACAGCAGTTTGCGGCGGCCAATCCGATCTCCCAGCGTCCCCATTGTGATCAAGAACCCGGCGAGCATGAAGCCGTAGATGTCGATGATCCACAACTGCTGGGCGCTGTCGGCGCCGAGGTCGGCGCCAATGTGCGGTAGTGCGAGAATCATTACGGAGAGATCGATTGAGACAAGAAGGGCGGGCAGGGCAAGAACCGCGAGCCCGACCCATTCACGCATGCCGGCCTGCATCTCAGTCCCGTTCATAGCGTTAGTCATTCGGTCTTCAAAAAAACGCCCAGCTTGTCCAACATATATTTCGTCCCGTGCTCGCGCTGTTCCGGCGCATCATGACCATCAAGGAAGGCGCCTTGTTCGGTGTAGATAAGCTGTGCACCGCTGTCCGCCGGCCTGATTTCGACTGTCGTCACGGAGGCCGATATCCGTGTCTCTCCCAGGTCCATGATGTAGGTATAAACGATGCGATTGTTCTGCACGATCTCTTGGTAGCAGGCATCGAAAGTGTAGATCGACCCTCCCGGCGGGCCTCCGCGGTTAATCTCCTGTCCACCGATTCGGAAGTCGAACTCGTCGGCTTTAGGGAACCATTGGGCTTTGGTCGAAGCGTCCGACCAAGCGGTGAATACCCGCTCGGGTGATGCGTTGTAATTACGTTCGATAACAAAGGTAGAGTGTTTTACGGATCGTTCGTTCATCGTTTATTTAGTCCTCCCTTAGGTCAGCTCATCCGGATGCTCTTCAAGATAATCACCAAGCCGGTCGAGGTGTGAATCCCAGATTCAGTATGACCGGATGGCAACAAACCGATCTGGTCGCAGTATCGCAATGTACGAACCGTAATCCTGTTAATTTTGCAAGTTCTCCAATCTTGCACTCCAGTTTCATGATCATCCCCTTTTTTGTGCGCGAGGTTTTTACCGGTATCTACATCATAATTCATTACGTTACGTAAGTTTCAAGTGCAAAATGAAATTTTTTAAATATTGGTATGAAAAAGGGGTATAGTCCTTTAGGGGCCTGAGCGAATCGACTATCGGCACCTTAGCGACCGGATTCTTTTCGTTTGTTGAAGTAAGGGTAAGTCTTGATTGGAGTTAGCTTAATTATGTACTCACAAGAGAAGGCCGCCGATTATAACTTTGAGTTGTTCTATATTTTATTGACACCTCTCCCTCACTTTTATATGATGATGTAATGCTCAAAATTGACCGCATGAATATTTCCCGAGGAGGTTAATTAGATGATTGTTATGGATACAGAATACAACGATAATTGGAAACTGAGGTTTAGCGAGGAATCTCAAAAAATAAAGGATATTTGGCGATGAGTTAATCGGCATTCATCATATAAATAGCACTTCATTCCAGGGTTAAAATCCAAACCAATCATTGATATCATGCCAGTAGTAAATATTATTAAAAGGAAGAAGATATTTCTGGAAAGGCGGAGATAATTACACCCATCAAGTGCATGTGTTTCGAGGGGATAACAAGGAAGATAATTCGCCAATTGGCTGTAAGGGATTACCTCCGATAGCATCTCGATGTAGCAAATCGTTATGGAGATTTAAAAGAAAGCCTCGTTAATCAGTTTCCAAGGGACGTTAAGCTAACCGGGAAACTTTAGTTTTATGAAGAAGGAGCAGTATGCCTGTAGTGGCTCCTTTTTTGTTTCCGTTGAAGTAACGAGAGTTATGCACAATAAGGAAATACATGTATAATTATGTCAGGACAATGTAATACACTGTGTGGAAAGATGATGAATGTTCAAACTGAAAACGTTACTCTATTAGGTGGAAATTATGGGAAATAATGACTAACCTAAAATGATTTGATTTGATATGATAAAATGCAAATTTATCGCTTTCCTTGTGGGGGAGTTAAGTATGGAGGAAACGACCGCAGAAGGGAATTAGAAGTGAACTGCTTGATGAATGCAATTCTAAGGGGGGGAATATGGGCATGAATATACTTAAGTTCAAAGCGAAATTGATTTATTCGAATATCAAGACGAGACTAATTCTCATACTGACACTGGTCATTGGTCTCGCTGTCTGTATGGTTGGAATTGGGATGTATGTCGTTGCAAAGCAATCGCTTCTTGAGGAATACAAAGTTCCACACCAGCAGATGCTGACATTCGTACGGGATGATGTTGACCGGAAAGTAGCCGAGATCAATACAACCTCTATTCATGCTGTCCTCCACCCGCTGACCATAGACTTTATTCGTTATGACAATCATCAAAGCATTGACACTATACTTGGAGTCGTTTCTTTGCTAGATACGTTGTCTCAAAGTTCGTCGACAATAGAAAGTATATATATCTATGATACAAAAAGGCAGCATGTGGTCGGAAGTTCGCCTTACGGTTTTCATTCCAGTATTGAAACTTTAGGTGATACAAGCTGGCTTCCTCTATTATCTCTAGTCGAGAAAGACACCAATAATCTGACTTTCACCAAGAGAATGAAGGGTCAGGGTGAAGTTATAAGCTTGATTAGAAAAATAACTGTGGATAATCAATTATCAGGGTTTCTTGTGATAAACCTTAATCCTTCAAAATTGTTTTCACAAATGCGTACTTCTGAACCCGATGTGGGAACAGCAAGTCGAATCATTCAAGACTCAAATGGAGAAGTCCTGTTTTCGGTTGGCGAAGTGAATAAAGAGATTTTGAACCCCAGTCGTTATTTTATAACCAAGATGACCTCTACTTCAACACACTGGAATTACATGTATGCAGTACCCCAGGAGCAAGTTCTAGGGAAGTTGAAATGGATTCGAACCATGGCCTTTTTGGTGTCAGCGATCACCATGTTGATCGGAATGATCGTTATCTTTCAAATTAACCGTATCACATTCAAACCCGTCGAACGAATTATCAAAATGGTTCAGAAACATCAGACGGAGGCAATGGATGTTGATTTGATTCAATTGGAGAATTTTGTCGTCAGACTCCTCACTCAGCATACTTTTCTACACGGCAGCAACAAAGAATTAAAAGCCAAGTTTCTTCAGGATACGGTTTACGGAAAGCTAAGCCGCAAGGAATTTGACCGCAAATGGCGATTGTTGTATTCGGAATGGAGTTCTGATCTGCCCGTCTACGCCGTTATCGTCTCCATAGACGCTTATTACAAGTGGGTGAATGGATACAAACAAGATGACCAGCTAGTGCTCAAGTTCGCAATAGGCAATATTTTTGAGGAAGTCCTTGGTGAAGGTTTTAGAGTGCAGTATGAAGATCTGAATCAGGATCGCAGTGTTATCATTGTACAACCCCTCGCCTCAGATATCGAATTACAAGTGCTTTATGAAAAACTTCAATATGGGATCGAAGTAACAAACAAGCTGTTAAACATATCTGTATCCGTAGGAGTTGGCGAACCGCTTTATCCTATCGATGGCAATCTGAGCATTCGATACAAGCAAGTAGAAATTTTGCTGATGGATCGTTTGTATGCTAGTTATAAGAAACTGCATGTTCCTGAGCAAGCCTTACAATACTCAGAAGCGTCAGGTATCGGCACGAAAAGAGAAACAGTCTATGATATCTTGCAAGGAATTAGGGACGGCAATACGGACTATGTCAGGGGTACTTTAGAGAAAATACGAATTGATTGGGAAACGATTATGGCAGAGCCTCGTTTCGTCTTTAGGTGGTACACTAACCTGATAAAGGAAATGATAAAAGAATTCAGGAATCAGACGGATGGACAATTCCAGGAAATGATGGAATCCATGGATTCCCTTCAAACGTTGTCGTTTGCGGAATTGCATGGTATGGCTTCGGATGAAGCAGAACAATTGGCAGAAGAGGTGAAGAGAAGAAAGCCAACAAAACATGATAACCACCTGAGGAAAATGATTGATTATATTCAAGAGCATTATCCGGAAAATATCGGTGTAGCGAATGTAGCTGAGGCAGCAGGTATTAGTTCCTCCCAGGCGAATTATATTTTCAAACAAGAGACTGGGAGTACTATCTATGATTATATAACTCGTGTGCGTATTGAGAAGGCGGAGGAATTGCTCAAAAATACGAATCTGAAAGTGACCGAGATTTCGGAGAAAGTCGGATATGCGAGCGAAAACAGCTTTATTCGTAATTTCAGGAAAATCAAAGGGGTCACACCTGGCCAATACAAAGGGTAGAAAGATCTAAAGTTGAAGCGGAGGAGTTGATGTAGAGCTCTCTGCTTCTATTTTTTTATCCACAAATCCAACAATTTATATCTATATCCTCGTTTTATTCGAAAAATTGCTGTATCTAGGGGTTGTTTGAAGAACTTCAATATTGTATCTGGCTATAAATGTTCGTATTCTTGAGTCAAACATAAGCGAAGGAGTCAAAATAGAGATGAAACCCACAACAATATCTAAGAATAATGAAGTACTTGTTTTGAAAAAGTCCTTCGGTTTAATCGACCATCTAAGAAAACATTGGATGCTTTATTCGATGGCATTACCAGGAATATTGTTTTTTATTATGTTCCGGTATATCCCTTTGCTTGGTTCTATCATTGCATTTCAGGATTATCAGATCCTCAATGGAATATTCAAGAGTCCATGGGTAGGCTGGGCAAATTTTGAGTACATCTTTCGCTACCCGGATTTCCTGACTGTGTTACGCAACACAATCTTAATAAGCGCTTATCAGTTGATACTCGGATTTCCGGCTCCCTTTATTCTTGCCATTCTGCTAAATGAAATTCGAGTCATGGTATTTAAGCGGTTTCTACAAACATTCTTTTACCTCCCGCATTTCTTATCATGGGTCATCATAGCCGGGTTGGTTTTTGAATTGCTTTCGCTCCACGGCATCGTGAATAGCTTAAGGCATCTGTTTGGCGACGAGCCTATTCTGTTCATGCAGAAAACAGAGTATTTCAAAGGGATCGTTGTCGCATCGGCGATCTGGAGGGAGACAGGTTGGAGCGCCATTATTTATCTGGCTGCCATCGCAGGTATCAATCCCAGCTTGTATGAAGCAGCAACCATGGATGGAGCTGGCAAGATGAGACAAATCGTCAGCATCACACTTCCTTCCTTGATTCCGACGATAATGGTTTTATTTCTTTTAAAAATCGGATCGTTCCTTGAGCTTGGATTTGAGCAAGTGTATGTATTTCTCACTCCAATGACAAATTCCACTGGTGACATTATTGATACGTATGTATACCGGGTGGGGGCATTAGGCGGACAATACAGCATTACAACCGCAATTGGATTGTTTCAATCCATCATTGGTTTGATCCTGTTGTGGTCCTTCAACAAGTTATCCAACAAAACAACAGGACAGGGGTTATGGTAAATGAAGACGGGTTTAGGAGAAAGGATTTTCTCAGGGGCAAACTACATTGTACTAACCTTACTCTCATTAACGATGCTGTTGCCCATTGTACATGTAGCTGCAATCTCGCTAAGTTCTAAAGTATCGGCAGAGGGAGGGCTAGTGTTTTTGTGGCCGGTTGACTTCAATGTTTCGGCATGGAATTATATCCTAGGTCGCACTGATTTGTGGCAATCGTTTGGTGTTAACGTATTCGTTACCATTGTGGGAACCGTTGGTGGATTGATTCTGACTTGTCTTATGGCGTATCCTTTGACAAAGAAAGCATTCGTTATACGGAAAATTGTATTGCTAGGTGTCATAGTAACGATGATTTTCAAGCCACCGATGATTCCTTATTTTCTCGTCTTGAAGAGCTACGGATTGTATAACAGCATTTTTGCTTTGATCATCCCGAGTTTTATAGATGTCTTTAATTTAATGCTTGTTGTCACCTTCTTCAGACAACTACCCTACGAGCTTGAGGAAGCCGCAATTATGGATGGGGCACATGCCTATCAGATCCTGCTAAAAGTTGTTATGCCGTTATCGAAACCTGTATTGGCTACCATCGGATTATTTATGGCGGTTACTTACTGGAATATATTCTATCATGCCGTTCTCTTTATTACGGATAAAAAGTTGTACCCCTTGCAGTTAAAGCTGAGGGAATTCATCACGCAATCGGATAGTCTAATCGACATGCGGTCCATTGGAACGCTTGAGTACAACACACAGACGATCGAGTCTGCCGCAATTATCATTGCCACGCTTCCTATCATTCTGGTGTATCCGTTCATTCAGAAACACTTTGTTAAAGGTGCAACGCTTGGTGCAGTGAAGGAATGATATTAGGCTTAAAGCTTAATATATAGATTAATTGAGAATCGAAAGGGGTTAGGAAGATGGCAGTACAATCAAGAATGATCGCAATGTTAACAGCAGGCGCACTGGTTGCCTTAACAGCGGCAGGCTGCACAGGCACTAGTACAGGTAGTAACACTGCAGGTGGAAGTACTTCTGGAAACGAACAGAATAAGGAAGTCAAGACAGTTAGCATTCTAATGAATGGCGATTGGGGAAAAATGCCCGGGCCAGATGATAAGCAGATCAAATATGTGACTGAAAAGACAGGGATTGCAATCAAATCAGAAACTTTGCCTTGGAATGGAGGTACTGACTTTACGAAAGGACTAAACGTAAAGATCGCAGCGAATGAACTTCCGGATCTGTTCTTGCCTTACGGGGTTGAAGATACTCTGCTAAAGCAAGGTGCTTTGCTTGCCTTGGATGATCTGTTGCCGAAGTATGCACCTACCTTGTGGAAGTCTATCCCTGAGGATATATGGAATAGCGTACGAGCCAACTCTCCCGATGGAAAAATTTATTTCATACCTAGAGTCAATTTGTACCCAAGGTACAGTTCACTGATTCGCAAAGATTGGTTAGACAAGGTAAATATGAAGATTCCAACTACGAAGGACGAATATGTTGCCGTTCTTAAGGCATTCCGCGATCAAGATCCCAATGGCAATGGTAAGGCTGACGAGATTCCGACCAGCGGACGGGAGCTGGGCCGTTGGATGGATCACTTATTCCTGATGCATGGTGTTGCGATGGTAGAAGGGTATCCCGCGTGGGATTTATACAACAATGAACTGACTTATTCGGCTGTAACGCCTAATATGAAAGAAGCAATTAAATTTGCCAGTGAACTTTACAAAGAAAAATTGCTGGATAATGAAACTTTCTTGAATAAAGATGCTACATGGAAAGCAAAGATCCAGCAAGACAGGGTCGGAAGCTGGATCCATCTTCCCGAGGGGCTCGATCAAAACTTCTTCCAGAATTTGTCCAAAGTTAATCCGAATGCCAATATTGCTGGAATGGCGGTGCCTAAGGTAGAAGGGTTTAAAGGCTTTACTCCGATGCCGCGATTCAATGGTTTGGAGTGGGCTATTCCAAAATCCTCCAAAAACTCTGTAGAAGCCATGAAGCTCCTGGAGTTTTATGCGAACCCTGAGAATCGTGATTTTGCAACTTTTGGAATTGAAGGCGAGCATTACGAAGTGAAAGATGGCAAGAAAAAACGTTTACCAGTAAGTCCAGATCAGACCTACTTGCTCAATTTATACCCGGTTACAACTACAGAGCAAATAACTAAAACTATTAAGGATCAATACGATCCTAAGGTTGCTCAGATGATGATTGACGCGATGATGATTGCGGAAAAGGACGGTAAGACGATCGCTGGTGATGGAATTCCTGTCTCGATTTATGACGGTTTCCCGGATATCAAGTCGCATAAGCTTTACCAAGAATATACGTCGAAAATTATTATCGGCGATTGGCCAATCGAGAAATTTGATGAATTTGTTCAAAAGTGGAAAAACAGCGGTGGGGACGAAGCGACGAAGCGGGCGCGCGAGTGGTATGCCAAGATGAAAAAATAACAGAAAACAAAGACAGAGCCCCAAAAGATTGGGGCTCTGTCCAGTTAAATAAACACGATCGGGGCCGTTATAGGATGATCGAACCTAAGTAGAATAAGGGTGATATTATGAGCAATCGTCTTAAGGAAGTGCTTGAGGGTCAGGAACATAACTATATCCTTCCTTTTCTCTGGCAGCACGGCGAGGAAGAACATGTGATTCGGGAAGAGATAGCTCGTGTTCATGAAGCAGGAATCGGGGCCGTTTGCGTCGAGGCTCGGCCTCATCCGGATTTTCTTGGACCAAAGTGGTGGATGGATATGGACATTATTATAGAGGAAGCTCGAAATCGGGGCATGAAGGTATGGATGCTCGATGACGATCATTTTCCAACGGGACATGCGGCAGGTAAGGTGAAGGGGGCTCCAGAAGGGCTTCATCGCAGGTTTGTGGGTGAACGATATATCGATACCATCGGTCCTGCACAAGGTACATCTCTGCTGCTGGATACCCTACTGATGTGTGGGCTTCGACCCACCACTTCGCAGCCCCAAAATGCATATGGTAAAAACAAGCTGATTTCAGTTGTCGCTGTCCGTCGCAATCCATCTGATGGAACATTAACCGGTGATTCGGTCGACATAACAGAACTAGTACAAGATGGTATCCTTTACTGGGATATCCCTGAAGGGTATTGGCGAGTATTTATTATTTCAGAAAATAAAGATGGCGGCAGCAAGGAGCAGGAAGATTATTTGAACCCGTTAGATCGGGATTCAGTTCGTATTTTGCTTGAAACGGTATATGAGGCATTCTACGAACGGTACAAGGCGGATTTTGGAAAGACATTTGTTGGCTTCTTTTCAGATGAACCCGGATTTTACAATGATAAAGCAACCTTTGACTTCAATTCTAAACCAGGAAAACAGGGGGTGTCGCTTCCTTGGAGCGGAGAGATGCCGGCTTTGCTTGAGCAGGCGTTAGGTACGGACTTTCGTAAGCTCCTGTATCTTCTCTGGCATGATGCGGGAGAACAGTCGAATATCGTGCGGTTTACCTATATGAATATCATCAGTAAGCTTTATGCGGAAAATTTCTGTAACCAGATCGGAGATTGGTGTAGAGCTCATGGGGTAGAGTACATTGGACATGTACTCGAAGATAATAATGTTCATGCAAGGCTTGGACCCGGTGCAGGACACTTCTTCCGCTCACTCTGGGGACAAGACATGTCCGGTCTTGATGTTGTACTTTGGCAGATCGTACCAGGCTTTGATGAATTGCCTTTCCGATGGCCAGCGGGGGAAACGGATAGTGAGTTCTTCCACTATGGACTAGCAAAGCTTGGTGTGTCTCTTGGACATATCGATCCGAAGAAGCAAGGCCGAACGATGTGCGAAGTGTATGGGGCATATGGCTGGACGGAAGGCTTGAAGCTGATGAAGTGGCTCACAGACCACATGCTGGTCCGCGGAGTCAATTATTTTGTCCCGCATTCTTTTACCCAGAAAGCTTTTCCGGATCCGGATTGCCCGCCGCATATGTATGCAAGCGGGAAAAATCCGCAGTATCGCTACTACAAGTATTTAAATGGGTATATGAATCGGATGTGCCACTTGATTTCAGGCGGAAGGCATGTGGCGACAGCTGCAGTCATCTATCACGCTGAAGCCGAGTGGTCTGGAGATTCTATGTATTTTCATAAGCCTGTAAAGGAATTAATGCAGCATCAAATTGACTGCGATGTTCTTCCCATAGATATTCTTCTGGATGCGGCCAACGTAAAAGATGGAAAGCTGCAGGTAAATATCGAAGCTTATGAATGTCTGGTCGTGCCCTATGCCGAAGCGCTTCCGACAGCGATGGTTCGACGTTTGGCCCAGCTTGCCGAGCAAGGATTAGCCGTTCGTTTTATAAACGAATTGCCCTCACGTTCGAGTGAAGGCAAAGATGTCTCTGCTGAACTGTCTCTCCTTGCCAATCACAGGCACGTTAAGGTAGTGTCATTAGACAAGCTGTCACAAGAACTTATTGCAGACGGATATTATGATATTAGACTTGCCAAAAACGAACCCTATCTTCGGCACTATCATTATCTTCATAATGGTCTGGATGTTTTTATGTTCTTTAATGAACACCCGCATCAAACCATCAAAACGAAGATGGATTTGCCGATCCAAGGCAATGTATATGCCTATGATGCCTTCCTGAATCGGTTGACCAAGCTGAATGTAAATGGGGACACCGATGTGACTGAGGTGCAGCTTGTCATTCATCCGTATGAATCCGTTGTTTGGCTCCATGGGGCAGATTTGGAAGGTTATGACGCGTTGCCGCCATATACATTGGGGGCGGATCTTGAACTTAAAGGCGAATGGACTGTATCCACCACCCAATCCGAACAATATCCTCGATTTAGGGAATGGGGAAAACTGGCGACTTTAACGAATATGAGTCGGCCTGACTGCTTGCCCCGTTTTACGGGAACCTTCCGTTATGAGACGGACTTCGAGTGGAGTGAATCCAGTAGCCGAGTTTTGCTGGAGCTGGGTGAGGTCTATGAAACGGCAGAAGTATGGTTAAACGGCGAGCACGTTGGAGTGCGAATTTGTCCGCCCTACTGCTTGGAAATCAATGGGTTGATCAAGAAGGGCATCAACAAACTTGTCATCGAAGTTACGAATACGCTAGTGAAGGATCAACGCGACTTCTTATCGTCCTTCGCACAGCAGGAGCCAAGCGGACTCATTGGACCCGTTCTAGTGACCAGTATTAAATAAGTAAACTGGACGGCAGTTTCCGGATGGATTCCTATGGAGTTTGGCAACAGCGACGCATCAGGTTGACGGGGAGATCACTGAAAAATTCTACAAAATCAAAGTGCAACTTTTACACAATTTATGTGTGTGAAAGTTGCTTTTTGTATAATCAAGGTATTAGGTGGGCAGTGATTGGACTAGAGGGTTGTAAAGAAAGGTTTTATTTTATTACAAATGCAACAAAAATATTATAATATTATTTAAAATACTGGTTAATTAAAAAGAGGGAGTTGCATATATGAAGGAAATCCTACGCGAAATTGGAATGATTGCCAGGGCATTAGATTCTATAAGCAAAATTGAATTTAAAGAATATGACCTTACAAAAGGACAGTATTTGTACCTTGTCCGAATATGTGAAAACCCAGGAATAATTCAAGAAAAGTTAGCTGAAATGATTAAAGTAGACCGAACAACTGCAGCTCGTGCAATAAAAAACCTTGAAAATAATGGCTTTATTGAAAAGAGAGATGATAAACATAACAAAAAAATAAAAAAACTGTTTCCAACTGAAAAAGGGGAAAGTGTATTTCCTTTTATCAAAAGAGAAAATGATCATTCGAATAGTGTAGCATTAGCGGGATTTTCCGAAAAAGAATCCGAAACCATTTTTCATCTGCTTCAAAGAGTTAGAAAAAATATAGAAATTGACTGGGAATTTGTATAAAAGGGAAATAAGAGAGATTATTGATTTATAAGAATTGAAACATTCAACGATACATTTAAAGATCAGAATTCACCTGAAAATATGAAAGCCTACTTGGAAAGAGCATTTAACTCTAAACAGTTGGAAAAGGAATTGTCCAACATTTCTTCAGAAGTCTTTCTCATCTGTTTCAATGGAGAACTTGATGGATATTTAAAGGTCAATATTAATGATGCCCAATCCGAAAAAATGGGTGATGAGTCACTCGAAATTGAGAGGATTTATATTAGATACAAATTTCAAGGAAAGGGCTTGGAAAGTACCTGCTAAACAAAGCGATGGAAATAGCCATTAGACAAAACAAAAAGATGATCTGGCTGGGCGTTTGGGAAAAGAATGAGGATGCAATTGTCTTTTATAAAAAAATGGGTTTTATTCAAGCTGGAGCTCACTCTTTTTATATGGGTGATGAAGAACAAATTGATTATATAATGACCAAAACACTGATATGAAGAGCGATGACAGATTGGTACAGTAATAATTATTATAAATTTCTAATGTATGAGAGGAGAACACCATATGTATATACCTTCACATTTTGAAATTACGGATATATCAATTGCCTATAAGATTATTAGTGAAAATAGTTTTGCTACATTGTTTTCTCAACATGATGGGACACCATATGCTACCCATTTGCCATTAATTCTCGATAAAAATCATATGTATCTATACGGGCATTTTGCTCGTCCAAATCCTCAATGGAAAGTCATTAGGAATCAAATTGTGTTAGCGGTATTTCATGGTCCTCATTGTTATATCTCTCCTTCTTGGTATGAGACGAATAAGGCAGTTCCAACATGGAACTATGTGACCGTTCATGTATACGGGGATGTCGAACTTATAGATGACGAAAATGAGTTAATGGTTTCCTTAAATGATATGGTATTGAAGTACGAGACCCCCAATAGTTCCTACAGGTTGCAGGATATAGACCCCGACTTTCTAAGTGGTTTGAATAAAGGAGTTCAAGGCTTTAAAATGAAAATTAACAGAATATAAGGGAAAGCAAAGTTAAGCCAAAACCATTCCATACAACGACAGGAATTGGTTATTCAACAGCTAGAGAAGATCGAAAATACAGACGAGCAAAAAATTTCTTCTCTTATGAAACAAAATCCTAGGTCATTTAGCTAAGGGGACACGCTAGCTCAATTAGCCGTATATATTACTCTGCCGGCATGGGCTAACAATAAGTCTTTAACCAGTACGAGTCGTAATACCAACTCCATCAGCCTGTCATGGAGCAGAGCAGAACCGGGAACAGTCTGTATATTTCCGCTTCAGAACCGTTCTTCTAATATATGCTGACACAAAAGAGTAAGTAAACTAATCATCTTCGTCAAACAAGCTTAGTAGGTGCATGTGGACCTTCTAAGCTTGTTTTATTGAACTTTGAGTTGTTCTATATTTCTTTGACACCTCTCACTCACTTTTATATGATGTAATGCCCAAAACTGACCGCAATGAATATTCCCTGAGGAGGATCGATTTGTTGTTTCAAGTTACTGGCTTACAATCTGTTCGAGCGCTTCAAGGCGAAATCCAGTAAAATTCATGAAAATGACCGAGCCCACTCCTGTGGGGAGGGGGTAGTTGCATCAAAATTGGCTACTGGAACCATTTCAACATCGATATCCCCCATATAACACCATTTAATTTTAGCATTACTATGGGCTTCCGTAATTCAGGATTCATTCTATTTCATACAAGAATCGACAGCATAGTATGATAACCTTTTTTAATTTAATGAATTATAATTTACACATGGTACAAAATGTATCAAAATTATTGAAGATACAGTTAGTATCGTAAATCTATTAAGTAGGTTAAGAGTCAACATTTACTTAAGCAACTGCTTATGGATGACCGGACTCTGTGTTTTTTGGCCTATCCTTATGAGGGTGGAGGTGAACATATTGGAAAAGTATAACTAGGGTTGCGTGATGTGAAGAGCTATCGATATTTAGTAGTATTTTCACCGTTGTTGTATCTTGTTGATAAGAGTAATACAAGAACCATGTCTAGATGGGCATTCATATGGAAAACGAGCGAGAAGTGAATGGATCACTTACTTAATAATTTTATTTAAGGAGAAATAAAATGATAAATAATCTGGGACGAATGCTAGTATGTGCTTTAACTGCACTCATGTTAGGAATTCAGTCGCCCATAGTGACAATCGCAGAAGAGACGGTCACAAATGCTGCAAGTAATAAAGCTGCCTCGGGTCGTATATATACTTCACCTTCGCTCAATACAACAAGAAATGATATATTATCTGCCAAAACCGTAATGAACTCGGTCTACACAGACACAATAATTCCCTCTAGAAACGTAGTGGCAGATACGTCAAAGCCCATCATT